>NZ_JANEWL010000219.1:0-1120 GCF_028069815.1 Citrobacter sp. Awk 2 | reverse complement strand
TTAGAGATCCTATCATTTCGAAACGAGATGGTAATCTTAATAGAGAATTTCATATTCGTACATTACAAACTGATGAGCATTTATCCATATTAAGTAAAGTAAAACCAGCAGACTTATTTGTAATCGGAGAATCTGATTTTAACGAATTGGATGTCCTTGATGTTAATATTGAGTCTCTGGGTACTAAATCATTCAATGAAGTAAAATTTATGTTAGGAATTTCAGATGCGTATGAATAATATTGGTTGTGTTTTATCATGTGCTCCAGGTTCAATTATCGTCACAATTAAAGATTTGGCGACTTTTGAAGAGCATAAAAAAAGCTTGCAGATTGGCAGACTCGTTGAGATTTCCCAAGGAAATCATGATAGTACAATTGCAACCATACGAAATATAAAAGGGGTATCATCATTAGATCAAAACGGAGCTCCCTGCTGGCAATTCTTATTAGAATGTCAGGCAATTGGTAACTTAAGTGATGAATATGGTTTCGACAGAGGTAGTTTACTGCTTCCCGTGCCAACCGAAGATGTTTATATAGCGCAACAATCTACACTTGATAAAATATTTGCTGTTGATGCCGAGCATAGTTTCCCCTTAGGGCGATTATCGATGAATAAAGATATATACCTTAAGATTCATGGAGATAGATTTTTCAGTAAACATATAGCTATCGTAGGTTCAACTGGCTCTGGAAAATCCTGCGCTGTAGCAAAGATATTGCATGACGCAGTTGGAATTAATTCTAAAGAAAATAAAAACAAGACAAACAAAAAAAACTCTCATATTGTAATATTCGATTTGCACGATGAATATACTGCAGCCTTCAGTTTAGAGGAAAAAGAATCATTTACATTAAATAGATTGGATATAGACACATTGCAATTACCATATTGGCTCATGAACTCTGAAGAACTGGAGAGCATGTTTATTGAGAGCAACGAATCAAACTCACACAATCAAGTTAGCCAATTCAAGCATGCTGTGACATTAAACAAGCAAAAATTCAACCCCAGCATTGAAAACGTAACATATGATACACCTTTTATATTTCGTATGGTTGCAATTGTACTATCATGATTTCCTTGGGAAATCTCAACGAGTCTGCCAATCTGCAAGC
>NZ_JANEWL010000218.1:0-1171 GCF_028069815.1 Citrobacter sp. Awk 2 | reverse complement strand
AAATTAAGTTTGCGCCTATAATAGATGAAAGCAAGGTTGTGAAATACATCGGGATAGAAAAAAAAATTAAAGGAATACATTCAAAGATAGAGTATCCAGATGGCAGCGTTATATCTGATGGTACTGTATTTCCTGATTTTTATAAAGTCGACAAAATGAATATTGACAAGTAACAATAGACGGGTTTTATGTTTAAGGTGTATTAGGTTAATTAACTATCACACTTATACGCCAGCACTATACATTTGAGATTTGTTGAATACGGATAAAAGGTGATGGGAAATTTCTAACCCATAAAAAATTATTCTGCTCTCCTTAGTATTGTTTTTCTCAGTGGGTTATGAAATGAGTCGATATTTATTTGATTTAAAATTGAATGAGGGTGAGTGAATTATGAAAAATGTAATGTCGATAATGGTTTTTTTTTGTTGCTTTTAGCTTTTTATCAAATGCTGCGACAGCAGCCCGAGCATTTAACTTTGACAAAGAATCAGTTAGTTTTCTTGAAAGTGTATCGAATATTGCAATAAAAGATAAGCGTGTTTTCTTTACAACGGATCCCGTAATCGACAGCAGAACAAGAACAATTACAATCTATTTTGATGCTTATGCGGGTAGTTCAGCTAAAGATGTATATTACTTCGTTGACAAGGCACTTAAATTATATTGCAAAACTGAATTGCCAAATAATTCCAATGTGGATTTTTTCTTGAGGAAAAGAAATATTAGCTCATTCAATATTAACATGTGTTAAAACTTACCGCCTTTCAACAAGCTGAATAGCTCAGCTCTATTTGGAATGCGCGAATTTTTTGCGCTAAATATCATTTGGCTGTGTTGGCAATTAATGCATGAAAAAGAGAATCAGTGGCTTTGATGGCTCTGTTATCACAGAACCCAGCTATAACGTTATTGGGATACCTATGCAGCAAGAGAATGGGGATATTTGGAAAGCAAAAGTTGCTATGACTGGTGGTGGTCCATGTCAATGGATGTTGAGTGTAGTCAATTTAGGTATCGAGTATATAGACGCGATATATCTTGGCAAAGATCTTGTTCCTGGTACGGCAGTAGATGTGGCCCTCGCCTTTGATAATGATGCTTCTCGCAATGGACAATTTACCTATATCGCAGGAGATGTAAATTTATCTCCTAAATATTACCCTTATAT
>NZ_JANEWL010000217.1:0-1203 GCF_028069815.1 Citrobacter sp. Awk 2 | reverse complement strand
AAATCGTACCCCAAACCGACACAGGTGGTCAGGTAGAGAATACCAAGGCGCTTGAGAGAACTCGGGTGAAGGAACTAGGCAAAATGGTGCCGTAACTTCGGGAGAAGGCACGCTGATATGTAGGTGAAGCGGTTTACCCGTGGAGCTGAAATCAGTCGAAGATACCAGCTGGCTGCAACTGTTTATTAAAAACACAGCACTGTGCAAACACGAAAGTGGACGTATACGGTGTGACGCCTGCCCGGTGCCGGAAGGTTAATTGATGGGGTTATCCGTAAGGAGAAGCTCTTGATCGAAGCCCCGGTAAACGGCGGCCGTAACTATAACGGTCCTAAGGTAGCGAAATTCCTTGTCGGGTAAGTTCCGACCTGCACGAATGGCGTAATGATGGCCAGGCTGTCTCCACCCGAGACTCAGTGAAATTGAACTCGCTGTGAAGATGCAGTGTACCCGCGGCAAGACGGAAAGACCCCGTGAACCTTTACTATAGCTTGACACTGAACACTGGTCCTTGATGTGTAGGATAGGTGGGAGGCTTTGAAGTGTGGACGCCAGTCTGCATGGAGCCGACCTTGAAATACCACCCTTTAATGGCTGGTGTTCTAACGTAGACCCGTGATCCGGGTTGCGGACAGTGTCTGGTGGGTAGTTTGACTGGGGCGGTCTCCTCCTAAAGAGTAACGGAGGAGCACGAAGGTTAGCTAATCCTGGTCGGACATCAGGAGGTTAGTGCAAAGGCATAAGCTAGCTTGACTGCGAGAGTGACGGCTCGAGCAGGTGCGAAAGCAGGTCTTAGTGATCCGGTGGTTCTGAATGGAAGGGCCATCGCTCAACGGATAAAAGGTACTCCGGGGATAACAGGCTGATACCGCCCAAGAGTTCATATCGACGGCGGTGTTTGGCACCTCGATGTCGGCTCATCACATCCTGGGGCTGAAGTAGGTCCCAAGGGTATGGCTGTTCGCCATTTAAAGTGGTACGCGAGCTGGGTTTAGAACGTCGTGAGACAGTTCGGTCCCTATCTGCCGTGGGCGCTGGAGAATTGAGGGGGGCTGCTCCTAGTACGAGAGGACCGGAGTGGACGCATCACTGGTGTTCGGGTTGTCATGCCAATGGCATTGCCCGGTAGCTAAATGCGGAAGAGATAAGTGCTGAAAGCATCTAAGCACGAAACTTGCCCCGAGATGAGTTCTCCCTGAGACT
>NZ_JANEWL010000216.1:0-1222 GCF_028069815.1 Citrobacter sp. Awk 2 | reverse complement strand
TTATAATAATATTGCATTATAAGTGGTGAATATGAGAAATCTGGTTCTGAAGCATCAAAACTATACACACTAACAGTATCTCTGAAATGTGTTAACTCAGTGACCGTTGCTAATGAAGTTCCAGTTATGTCCATACCATTCATTTCATGAATAAATGGATGTTCGGGATCTATATTTTCCGAATCGACAAATGGCCCATGGCGATCGAGCCAAAGAATCACTTTACGAACAAAATTTTTATCGCGAGTAGCTACAACTGCATCTCGGAATGATGATTCACCAGATACTTTTGCTTCAGGAAGCCCTCTTGGACAATAGAAATTCTTAAAGAAATTTGAATATTTATCTTTGATTGAAAGTATTTTTTTTAAATGCTCAATGAATAGCTCAGGTGAATTGAATTGTCCTGATAGTGATAATTCATTCAAATAACATTTCATCATATTACCATCCAATTAACTTACCTAAATCTTTATCGGATTGATCAAAAAATCCGTCAGGCCATTCACTTAAATTACCGTGGCTGTCAATTTGCGGTGAAACAATTCTTGTTTTATTATCACTGTTATTCTTTTCGAAGAAATGTATCCCTACTTTGTCAGAACTAATCACGCGATTATTTACAGATAACCTAACACCATTTAATATATGATCACTGTGAGTTTCAATGATTACTTTCACTCCCGAGTTTGCCATTTTAGATAAAAACTCACCAATCCTTGACTGTCCCAATGGATGCAAATGAGCTTCTGGGCTATCGATGACTAATATTTGACCTTCTTTAGCCAATAGTCCCGCTATTATTATAGGAAATACATAAGTAAGCCCATAACCAATATTTGCAGGTCTTCTCCACTCGCTGATGCCGTCATTCCTAAAAAATAACTGCACTAATGAAGCTTTATCTATATTTCTAGTATCTGCTTCTGCATTAGGTAAGATATATTTTAACCATGCATTTACTTGTCGTCTTAGTGTTAATGCAGAATCAGAGTCATGGCATCGAGATACTAAAATATCTTCGTCCTTATTCTGCTCCATTAACCATGCAGCATACTCACCTTGTACTCCTACGTTAGTATCAGAATATTTGAAATCTGAAGGTATTGGATAAATTTCAACTGCACCTAATCGGCAAGCACTAATGTAGACAAGACTATCAAACTCTTTTACTTTCTCTTTTATCTCTTCCGGAAGTAGTTTTTTTGCATCACTAATATTT
>NZ_JANEWL010000215.1:0-1223 GCF_028069815.1 Citrobacter sp. Awk 2 | reverse complement strand
GCTGTGAGTTCAACTGATGGACGCAACACACTTATTGAACCGTTCTGCGGGTGATTCATAGTCTAGCGTTTTTCTCGGCCTTTCGTTGAGCTGTCTGGCAACACTGTTAAGTCTTTGCTGGCTGTGAACCGATAAGTCAGTTCCTTTTGGAAAATATTGTCTGAGCAATCTGTTCGTATTTTCATTTGAGCCACGTTGCCAGGGAGATTGAGGATCACAAAAATAAATCTGAATGTCTGTCGCTATAGTAAATCGTGTGTGGCTGGTCATTTCAGCGCCACGATCCCAAGTTAATGTTTTATAAAGCTCAGCAGGTAATTCCCGGGCTTGTCTGATGAGTGCAGATATAACCGTTATGGTCTTGTTGTCTCTGATCTTCGCCAGCATAACAAAACGGGAATGACGTTCTACGAGGGTGATGATATAGGAGTTTTTCGAGCCCTGAATCAAGTCACCTTCCCAGTGACCTGGAATGGCTCTGTCAGCCGCCTCTGGTGGCCTTTCACTGATAGGTATCGTGTTCGGGATTGACCCTAATCCTTTCCCTTTAAGCGATGACGTTCTGGATCTACGCACTGCTCTTCCGCTTCTGAGGCATTGCTGCAGTTCTTTTTTTAATGCTCCCCGGGTTTGTATAAAAAGCGTTTTATAAATCGTTTCGTGTGACACATGCATTTCCTGATTATCCGGATAACAGCGTTTCAGCCAACCGGCGATCTGTTCCGGCGACCAGTCCTGATGCATCTTCTCTGCAATGATTTTACACAATGCGGGGCTTTCAATTAGCTTGCAAGGTTTTGGTCTCAGCGCATTTTCCCACGCAGTAGCATCGGCTTTTGCTGCACGGTATTGTTTTGCACCACCGTGCCTCCTGACCTCGCGGCTAATCGTTGAGGGCGCTCTTGATAATTTGGCGGCGATATCCCTGATACTGAGTTTTGCTACCAGCCCTCTGGATATCTCCTCTCTTTCATCAAGCGAAAGCGCTAATCGGTGCCGTTTTCGCACGGGAGGACGGTAGCCGCCTGTCTGGTGGATAGTGGGCATAATGGAAGAATGATATCTGTCGAACATTCTGGCGATATCATGTAGAGAATCACCTTGCTTATATCTGTCCCAGATAATTGCCTTCTGCTCTGGCGTGTAGTTAATCCGAGTTCTTCGTTTCATGACAACGTCCCCCTTGATTAAGGATAGCGTTGCATCGACCCATTGAACTCACA
>NZ_JANEWL010000214.1:0-1256 GCF_028069815.1 Citrobacter sp. Awk 2 | reverse complement strand
GTCTCTTATTAGTTATTTTATTAATTTCCATACTATGCCTATATCACAAAAAACAAGTGACTGGTCAAACTTTGGCTCCTATGTATCGGGAACAGTTGGCCCTCTAATGTCATTAATCAGTATCTTATTTATTTTGAAAAGCATAAATTCATCTAATGATAATCATGATGATTTAATGCGATTTAGCATTAATGACAAACTCCACAATCAAATCAAAGACTTAAGTAACGTCTTGCATGATTCTATAGCTGATAGTTTTTTATTTAAAAAAGAACATCCAAAAATGCATCCATTCGGAATAGTGGTATGTGATAGAATTTCAAGGATGATGAGCAATAATAAAGGCAAAATATCAATTGAAGATATAGCCAAAAGCTCTGTAAGAGATGTGTATCATTCTTTTGAACCTGAAATTATGCTGCTCATTAAACTTATACATTTATTAAATAAGTTAAATAATGATGATAGAGAAGTTTACAAACTTTTAATTGAAACAAAACTTACTCATGAGTATAGAGCTGTACTTTTTAGTTTCGCATGTAAAGACTTCCCTGAAAATGCAGCATACATTCGTCAGCATTGGCCTTCTTTCTTAGGCGAGTACTTCAAGAATAGTGACCCCTTTTCGCCCCCTCAGGACTCAAATATTCAATAATATCCAACAATATTCGTTTTATAACTTTTTGATTTTATTGCAAGTTGCTGTTTTTTAAAGATAGTACATCGTTCTCATAATCGCTTGGTCGCTGGTTCAAGTCCAGCAGGGGCCACCAAATTTCAAGGGCTTGCGGGAAAACGTAAGCCCTTAGTTTTTTTCATGGGTACTGCAACTAAGTAATCCTAAGTTAAGTAAATGAGAAAATTTCAAGGCGATTGAGTACCATGCAGCCTTAACTCAAGCGAACAAAATCTAGAAACTAGCCCAGAACGCTATTCAGTGCTTGCTCAACGCTGCTGTACGTCTTCCTTGTTGGCCTAGTCGCAAGCTCTTCAGCTACAGAGAAAAAAGTAAAACTCCCACTCAGATCTGAGACATTAGTTGATTCTAGATAGGGCAACAATTTACCTTCGTAGAACTCAATTTATTTTTGCATCACAGTTTCAGATCAACAATCCCAAGAACCGCAGTCAGGAACTTCTCACTTCACCAAATAATTTTCGGTGTTCTTAACTTTTTTTAAATTTTGTATTCCCATTTTCTGAGCTAATGACATATAAACTCATTACATATATAGCGTAACATCTGTGATATGATC
>NZ_JANEWL010000213.1:0-1325 GCF_028069815.1 Citrobacter sp. Awk 2 | reverse complement strand
GATTTAAGTAGAATAAAAATAGAAATTGAACTTGGTGCAATAAATCCCAAAGAAGAAATCATAGTCATAAACGAGTGTTATTTTTTTGGTTTTTTATTTTCCGGCTCTTTTATAATAACTCCTCGATAGGCATTTTTAAGCAATGAATCCCCACCATTGGATATGATGGGGATTATTAATAAGTGATTATTCAATTAATCCATGCGAAACTTTGCTAGCTGTCTGACTAAAATTATAACGCTCCACAACATCCCCTTTAAACCAGATATCCAACGCTTTAATGTGCGCTGTACTGCGATTGGTTAGTAGTGCAGGGCCGGGAATGTAGTTAGATAGCTGGCTTTCTCCCGTCATACTGGAGTAGTTCCACATCTCTTGTCCATCATTTGTGGCGCGTGTCTGTGGTTCTCCGAACGCGGTGAGGATCTCTTGTTGGGTAGTTTTTCCTTTGACGATTTTTAGCTTTACCGTCTGATGATTTTCATCTGTGAGAGATTTATTGCCATGAACGGTGCAACTGGCAAGAGGAAAAATAATTAATACAGCAATCAGCATTTTTCTCATTTTAGGCCCATAGGTAGATAATAATTAAAGATAACGGATTAAAAAACATATTGTTTAAATACAAGAAGCCAGCGTTCGCAGAGTTCTTGGTTTGAAGTGGTTTTATTCTTCAAGGGAACATGAATTTTCCACATGGGATTTTTAATATCATCGGTTAAGATATTAATACCTGAACGTTGATTAGCTAAAAGCTGTTCTCTTCCGTTGGCGATAGCTGCATTATTCATACCTCTTAATGTTCCATTACCGTAAAATTTTCCAGCGTCAGAAAGCGTATAATTGATCTCTCTGATATTGTCATAGGAATAGGTCTTGTCTCTTTCTTTATCGAAAAAACGAATGGTGCGCTGTTTGGTGTCTATGACGATCCCGGTTCGCTGACATTCATAAGATAAAACATCGCCATCCAGAACTTCTGTAAAGCTGTTGTAGTGCTTTTTCTTCTGTATATCTACTGCGGTCATGATAACGACGAAGAGCACAACTAAAATCACGATACCTACTGCTTCCACTCTTACTTCCTCCATGTAAATGAGTTAAAGGGATATGGCCTGCTCGCAAAACTTAAGGAGCTTACTTGCTCCCAAGGCTCTGGTGCGAGGTGTCAGTCCCGGCCTCTCAAGCCTATCAGAACGTAAAAATATGATCGATATAAAAGATCGATAATAGACTATTGATAGATTTTGACGATTAAACGCGTGATATCGATCGGCAATTAATTGTTAAAACCGATCGAATATTTATTTATGATAGATAAGTAC
>NZ_JANEWL010000212.1:0-1340 GCF_028069815.1 Citrobacter sp. Awk 2 | reverse complement strand
CACACTATCATTACGTGAATACATAGCGTAATGAAGCGAACCGGGGGAACTGAAACATCTAAGTACCCCGAGGAAAAGAAATCAACCGAGATTCCCCCAGTAGCGGCGAGCGAACGGGGAGCAGCCCAGAGTCTGAATCAGCATGTGTGTTAGTGGAAGCGTCTGGAAAGTCGCACGATACAGGGTGAAAGTCCCGTACACAAAAGTGCATGTGTTGTGAACTCGAAGAGTAGGGCGGGACACGTGGTATCCTGTCTGAATATGGGGGGACCATCCTCCAAGGCTAAATACTCCTGACTGACCGATAGTGAACCAGTACCGTGAGGGAAAGGCGAAAAGAACCCCGGCGAGGGGAGTGAAAAAGAACCTGAAACCGTGTACGTACAAGCAGTGGGAGCCTCTTTATGGGGTGACTGCGTACCTTTTGTATAATGGGTCAGCGACTTATATTCTGTAGCAAGGTTAACCGAATAGGGGAGCCGAAGGGAAACCGAGTCTTAACTGGGCGTTAAGTTGCAGGGTATAGACCCGAAACCCGGTGATCTAGCCATGGGCAGGTTGAAGGTTGGGTAACACTAACTGGAGGACCGAACCGACTAATGTTGAAAAATTAGCGGATGACTTGTGGCTGGGGGTGAAAGGCCAATCAAACCGGGAGATAGCTGGTTCTCCCCGAAAGCTATTTAGGTAGCGCCTCGTGAATTCATCTTCGGGGGTAGAGCACTGTTTCGGCTAGGGGGTCATCCCGACTTACCAACCCGATGCAAACTGCGAATACCGAAGAATGTTATCACGGGAGACACACGGCGGGTGCTAACGTCCGTCGTGAAGAGGGAAACAACCCAGACCGCCAGCTAAGGTCCCAAAGTCACAGTTAAGTGGGAAACGATGTGGGAAGGCACAGACAGCCAGGATGTTGGCTTAGAAGCAGCCATCATTTAAAGAAAGCGTAATAGCTCACTGGTCGAGTCGGCCTGCGCGGAAGATGTAACGGGGCTAAACTGTGCACCGAAGCTGCGGCAGCGACACTATGTGTTGTTGGGTAGGGGAGCGTTCTGTAAGCCGTTGAAGGTGTCCTGTGAGGGGTGCTGGAGGTATCAGAAGTGCGAATGCTGACATAAGTAACGATAATGCGGGTGAAAAACCCGCACGCCGGAAGACCAAGGGTTCCTGTCCAACGTTAATCGGGGCAGGGTGAGTCGACCCCTAAGGCGAGGCCGAAAGGCGTAGTCGATGGGAAACAGGTTAATATTCCTGTACTTGGTGTTACTGCGAAGGGGGGACGGAGAAGGCTATGTTAGCCGGGCGACGGTTGTCCCGGTTTAAGCATGTAGGCGGAG
>NZ_JANEWL010000211.1:0-1341 GCF_028069815.1 Citrobacter sp. Awk 2 | reverse complement strand
ACTAATTATCTTACAAAGATAAAAGAGATTCCAGGAGTTAGCGAACATGATCGTCTTAAAACTGCATGGGCAATAGCTAGAAGTTGCTATTCCCAGCATACGAAGAAAGTACTTGTCGATGTATCAGTGTTGATTCACCATGATGCTAAAACGGGTATTCAACGAGTTTCTCGTAGTATATTGAACCAACTTGTTGCTATGCGCGTTGATGGCTATGAAATTTATCCTGTGTATTACACAATAGATGAATGCTATCGTTTTGCGAATAGCTTCTATGCAGCCAACTTTAATGCGGGTGTTAAGGGGGACGATAGCCCGGTCTTATTCAATCGAAACGATATATTGCTGGTTGCGGACCTAACTGCTCATTTATTTCCTGCCATTTTGACTGAAATTGAAGATATAAGAAGAGCTGGTGCGCATGTTAGCTTTATTGTTTATGATATGTTACCGATTTTGCACCCTGAATGGTGCGATATAGGAATACAAAATGCCTTCCCTGTTTGGATGAAAAGTATTGCTTCTCATGCCGATCAACTAATATGCATTTCTGCTAGTGTCGCTGCTGAAGTTAAAGATTGGATATCGAAACAGGAATATTATACCAATCCACATATTCAGGTTGACAGTTTTCATTTAGGGGCTGATCTTGAAGGTAGTATGCCCAGTAAAGGTATACCTGATTCTGCAAATAGTTTTCTGCAGAAAATGGATGCGGTGCCAACCTTTTTGATGGTAGGCACACTTGAACCTAGAAAAGGGCATGAGCAAACGCTTGAAGCTTTCAAAAAGCTTTGGGCTGAGGGCCATAATTTCCAACTGTGTATTATTGGCAAGCAAGGTTGGAATGTAGAATCTCTTGTCACTGAAATCAAAAAAAGCCCTGAGTTGAATAAACGTCTATTCTGGTTGCAGGGTATAAGCGATGAGTATTTGGGTTTAATCTATGCCAGATCCTGTGCGCTTATTTTTGCATCAAATGGTGAAGGTTTTGGGCTCCCGCTAATTGAAGCTGCTCAGAAGAATATACCTCTTATTATTAGAAATATCCCTGTTTTTCGTGAGATTGTCGAAACGCATGCATATTATTTCGATGGTCAGGAACCTGCAGTAATTAGTGAAGCGATTATCGAATGGTATTCACTTTTCTTGCGTGATACACATCCGAAATCCAATGGTGTAAAGTGGCTGACCTGGAATCAGAGTGTTGGACAACTTTTGAGTAAGCTGCCGTTAATAAAATAACTGCGAGCTGAGGTTCTTATATGGTGCTATGTGTCGTGAAATGAACTCATATTACTGTTCTGGATAAGCAGAATAAAGATTGGTATAATCTTCTTT
>NZ_JANEWL010000210.1:0-1365 GCF_028069815.1 Citrobacter sp. Awk 2 | reverse complement strand
GCGACATTTGCCGATATTGTAAAGAAAGTGGCTGAAAACAAAACACGCTTAAAAAAGCAAGGGTGTGAAAGATTACTTGCAGGAGCCAGCAGTGATGGCGAAAGCTGGTCACCGGCCGGGAAAACGCAAGGCGGTGTACCAGAGCGTGATAACCACGGNACCACCTGGATTTACTGTAACCCTCACGACCGGGTAATGGGCTCTGCCCCTTTNCGCAGTATTGGCTGGCAGGGACTGCCCAATACGGAAACCAGCCGTTTTACAGAGTCCCATCCCCTGTTTAAGGCCGCGGGAGACACGCTGTACGTGCGTATGCTCGGGCGGAACACGCCATGCGGCGTTGAACCCAGCACGCAGACCCACTTTAGCAATCTTGATGATGGGAAACCATTCTGGGACAGCACCAGAACCCTAATGCAGAAGATGACCTGGCCTGCGCCGGAAAAAGGGCAAAAGCTGACCATCAATGGGCCATTGGTGCCTGAACCTCTGTCAGCAGAAGAATTAAAAGATTTTGACCAGGATTATCGCAGCAAAGAAAAACAGACAGGAAAAATTGGCTATGGCTACGGGCAAATAGATCCCGACAGAAATGCCCCTGTTGATGTCGACTATCGCTATTACATATCGCTCTACGGCTATTTTGACCAGAAAATGAAACTTAAAGAACCTTCAGGAATTCAATTGCCGGGGCCCGGTTCAAAAGCGGATCGTAACAGATATGAAAAGCAATCAAGAGCCGAGATGCTTGAAGATGTTCGTACTTATGTTCAGCGTCCGACGGATCACAGCACATTACCGATGAGTGAAGAATTTATGAGCCGGGTTGTTGCCTATGACTTACCCATCGGGTATTGCTGGCATTCATGGGACAGGGCAAGCCTTGCTGAATTACGCTATCAGGCTGACTGGCTGGAGAGTGATGATTATTACTGGACAGGTAAATTGAGTATTCCAGCAATGCCAGCGATTATTGGAAGAGATATCGCAAAAGATGTGGTTGAGGAAAATGCCGGTGCGCTAGCACGTCTCAATATCAAATAATAATGTCAATAACGTCAATGTGCGGATATAGACCAGTGAGAATCTGATGCTGACGGCGGGTAAGCAACTGGATATCGGGGCCCGGAAGGATTTCACTCTGGCTGCTGGTAAACAACTCAGCCTGTACAGCCGTGAGGGTGCAAAACTATTCAGTTCGAACAACGATATTGATATTCAGGCACAGGGCGGAAATATCACCACCTGGTCGACGCAGGACACGCATATTTCGAGTGGCAAGAAACTGGTTGTTACGGCGCAGGACGAACTGACACTGATATGCGGCGGCGGCTATATCAAAATCAAAGGTGGAAATGTCGAGAT
>NZ_JANEWL010000021.1:0-55161 GCF_028069815.1 Citrobacter sp. Awk 2 | reverse complement strand
GTATTTCATATTAAATCTGTGATCCAGCTCGCTATTTCAGTGCGTGATATTAACGTGCGTGAACAGAATACTATTCGCTTTTATTGCAAGATTATTCGTATGGCTGGAATTGAATGAGATAACGATGGTTTAAAAAATAGCCAAAGTAAAAGCTGGGCTGATGGATTTATGTTAAGTGTTTAGCTTGATTATGTGATCTACGTCACATATTCTTTAAATTCGCAGCATGGCTACGTTGTATGTGTAACGGGTGGCGGGTAGAGTTGCGTCGAATTAGGAAAAATCTTAGACATTTGTAAGAAATGATGTGAGCTTGTAAGGGACGCGGCATTCTAAGAAAGGAATGTTTAGACAACGCGTAAGTGCCATCACGTTGCTATGTATTTGACCTTTTGCTTTTTTTTACCGGGCCTTCCCGGCGACATCACGGGGTGCGGTTCTGCCGCATGAAAATAATGTTGGTTATTATGGATGCAAATAATGCATACATCCGAGTTGCTGAAACACATTTATGACATCAATTTGTCGTATTTATTGCTTGCACAGCGTTTGATCGTTCAGGACAAAGCATCTGCAATGTTCCGCTTGGGTATCAGCGAAGAGATGGCGGATACATTGGCAACATTAACACTTCCTCAAATGGTCAAATTGGCTGAAACCAATCAACTGGTATGCCATTTCCGTTTCGACGATCATCAGACTGTAACGCGTTTGACGCAAGATTCCCGCGTTGACGATCTTCAGCAAATTCATACCGGTATCATGCTTTCAACACGCCTGCTTAACGACATTGATGACGCAGCGCGTAAGAAAAGGGCTTGATGATGAGCGAAAAAAGCATTGTTCAGGAAGCGCGTGATATCCAGTTAGCGATGGAATTAATCACATTGGGCGCCCGTTTGCAAATGCTGGAAAGCGAAACGCAATTAAGCCGTGGCCGACTCATCAAGCTGTACAAAGAATTACGCGGTAGTCCTCCGCCAAAAGGGATGCTTCCGTTTTCCACCGACTGGTTTATGACGTGGGAACAAAATATTCATGCATCGATGTTTTGTAATGCATGGCAATTTCTGCTTAAAACCGGTTTGTGTAGCGGCGTGGATGCTGTGATTAAGGCGTATCGGTTATATCTTGAGCAGTGCCCGCAGCCAGAAGAAGGGCCATTGTTGGCGCTTACTCGTGCGTGGACCCTTGTCCGTTTTGTTGACAGTGGTTTGCTTGAATTGTCCGCCTGTAACTGCTGCGGCGGAAATTTTATTACCCACGCGCACCAACCCGCAGGCAGCTTTGCCTGCAGTTTATGTCAGCCGCCATCGCGAGCCGTAAAAAGACGTAAACTTTCCCAGAATGCTGCCGATATTATTCCACAACTGCTGGATGAACAGATCGAACAGGCTGTTTAACTGATACGGTGTGGATAAACACTCCAGCAGCGGTAAGCGATTACCGCTGCTTTTTTTTGTCCTGACCATGAGTTAACTGCCCGACTGCGCATCCTGTCATAGTCAATTGCGAAAGGATGATGTCGTGCTTATCTTATTAGGTTACCTGGTTGTTATTGGTACAGTTTTCGGCGGTTACATGATGACCGGCGGACACCTTGGGGCACTCTATCAACCGGCTGAGCTGGTGATCATCGGTGGCGCAGGTATCGGGGCATTCATTGTTGGCAACAACGGTAAAGCCATCAAAGGGACGATGAAAGCGATCCCGTTGCTTTTTCGGCGTTCGAAATATACCAAAGCCATGTATATGGACCTGCTGGCGTTACTCTACCGCCTGATGGCTAAGTCACGTCAGCAAGGCATGTTCTCGCTTGAACGCGATATCGAAAATCCAAAAGAGAGTGAAATTTTCGCCAGCTATCCGCGTATTCTTGCGGATGCAGTGATGCTTGATTTTATTGTCGATTACCTGCGTCTGATTATCAGCGGCAACATGAATACGTTTGAAATTGAAGCGCTGATGGACGAAGAGATTGAGACGCATGAAAGTGAGGCCGAAGTTCCGGCTAACAGTCTTGCAATGGTCGGTGACTCATTGCCAGCGTTCGGGATCGTGGCTGCGGTGATGGGGGTTGTGCATGCACTGGCTTCTGCCGATCGTCCGGCGGCTGAACTGGGTGCTCTGATTGCACATGCCATGGTAGGGACATTCCTCGGTATTTTACTGGCCTATGGATTTATTTCCCCACTCGCCAGCGTCCTGCGACAGAAAAGCGCTGAAACAACCAAGATGATGCAGTGTGTGAAGATCACTCTGCTCTCCAATCTGAATGGCTACGCGCCACCGATTGCGGTTGAGTTTGGTCGTAAGACGTTGTATTCCAGCGAGCGTCCTTCGTTTATCGAACTGGAAGAGCATGTTCGTGCAGTGAGAAATCCAGCAGCGCAGCAGACGACCGAGGACGCATGAAAAATCAGGCCCATCCCATTATCGTCGTAAAGCGACGTAAACATAAAAATCACGGTGGTGGGGCGCATGGTTCGTGGAAAATTGCCTACGCCGATTTTATGACCGCGATGATGGCCTTCTTTCTGGTGATGTGGCTTATTTCCATCTCCAGCCCTAAAGAACTGATTCAAATTGCCGAATATTTCCGTACACCGCTGGCTACTGCGGTGACGGGGGGAAATCGGATCTCGAACAGCCAAAGCCCAATTCCCGGTGGGGGTGATGATTACACCCAGCAGCAGGGGGAAGTAAACAAGCAGCCCAACATTGATGACCTGAGAAAGCGTATGGAGCAAAGCCGCCTGAGCAAGCTACGTGGCGATCTCGATCAGCTGATTGAATCCGACCCTAAGCTACGCGCACTGCGCCCACATCTGAAAATTGATTTAGTCCAGGAAGGGCTGCGGATACAGATTATCGACAGTCAGAACCGCCCGATGTTTAAAACCGGAAGCGCAGAGGTTGAACCTTACATGCGTGATATTTTGCGGGCGATTGCGCCCGTACTGAACGGGATCCCAAACCGTATCAGTCTTTCTGGTCATACAGATGATTATCCCTATGCCAACGGTGAGAAGGGATATAGCAACTGGGAACTGTCAGCCGATCGCGCCAATGCATCGCGTCGCGAGTTGGTCAGCGGTGGACTGGATGATGGAAAAGTATTACGGGTGGTAGGTATGGCCGCCACGATGCGTCTGAGCGATCGCGGTCCCGAGGACGCCATCAACCGCCGTATAAGCCTGCTGGTTCTGAATAAGCAGGCCGAAGAGGCCATTTTGCATGAAAACGCTGAAAGCCAGAATGAGCCGGTAAGTGTCTTACAACAGCCCGCGGCGGTGCCGCCGGCAAGCGTTCCCACATCGCCACCAGCCAATCCGAGGTGATAGCGTGAGCATGGATATTAGCGATTTTTATCAGACATTTTTTGATGAAGCTGACGAACTGTTGGCTGACATGGAGCAACACCTGCTGGATCTGGTGCCTGAAGCCCCGGACTCCGAACAGCTGAATGCCATTTTTCGTGCAGCGCACTCGATTAAAGGCGGGGCGGGCACTTTCGGCTTTACCATTTTGCAGGAAACGACCCATCTGATGGAAAACCTGCTGGATGAAGCGCGGCGTGGCGAGATGCAGCTCAATGCCGACATTATCAACCTGTTTTTGGAAACGAAAGATATTATGCAGGAACAGCTCGACGCCTATAAAAACTCAGAGGAGCCGGATGCCGCCAGCTTTGAGTACATTTGTAATGCGTTACGACAGTTAGCGCTCGAAGCAAAAGGTGAAACCGCGCCCGCGGTGGTCAATAGCGCCAAATTGAGCGTTGTTGATAGCACGGCGATACAAGACGAGGTGGTTGCACAAGCCGCCCCTGCCGCTGAAGAGGTCAAGAAGCGGATCATTCTCTCGCGCCTTAAAGCCAGTGAAGTCGATTTACTGGAAGAGGAACTGGGGAATCTGGCGACCTTGAGCGATGTGATCAAAGGTGCTGACACGCTGTCGGCTACGATCGACGGTAACCTCGCCGAAGATGACATTATTGCTGTGCTCTGCTTCGTCATTGAAGCGGATCAGATCGAGTTCGAAACCATCACTGCTGCGCCGACTACTGCAGAAACGCCAGCTGTTGCTGATGTCGTCGAACCACAGCCACTGCCGGTTGCTGCACCAGCACCTGCGCCGGTGGTCAAAGCGACCGCCAACGAAGCACCGCATGGACGAGCAGAGCGTGAGAAACCTGCGCGGGCCAGTGAATCGACCAGTATCCGCGTGGCGGTTGAGAAGGTCGATCAGCTGATTAACCTGGTGGGTGAACTGGTCATCACACAGTCAATGCTGGCTCAGCGTTCGAACGAACTGGATCCGGTAAATCATGGCGATCTCATCACCAGCATGGGGCAGTTACAACGTAACGCCCGCGATCTGCAGGAATCGGTGATGTCAATTCGTATGATGCCGATGGAATATGTTTTTAGCCGCTTCCCGCGCCTGGTGCGCGATCTGGCGGGTAAATTGGGTAAACAGGTTGAACTGACCCAGGTCGGTAGCTCCACCGAACTGGATAAGAGTCTGATCGAACGTATTATCGATCCGTTGACGCACCTGGTGCGTAACAGTCTCGATCACGGCATTGAACTGCCGGAAAAACGCATCGAATCCGGGAAAAGTCCGATTGGTAATCTGACACTCTCTGCCGAACACCAGGGCGGGAATATTTGTATCGAAGTGACCGACGATGGCGCTGGCCTGAACCGCGAACGTATCCTGGCGAAAGCGATTTCCCAGGGGATGCCAATCCACGAAAACATGAGCGATGACGAAGTCGGCATGCTGATCTTCGCCCCGGGATTCTCAACCGCCGAGCAGGTAACGGATGTTTCCGGGCGTGGTGTCGGTATGGACGTGGTGAAGCGAAATATCCAGGAGATGGGCGGGCACGTTGAGATCCAGTCGAAACAGGGCCAGGGCACAACCATCCGTATTTTGTTGCCGCTGACGCTGGCTATCCTTGATGGTATGTCTGTTCGTGTAGCCGATGAAGTGTTTATCCTGCCGCTGAATGCGGTAATGGAGTCTCTGCAACCTCGGGAAGAAGATCTCCATCCGCTGGCCGGGGGAGAGCGTGTTCTGGAAGTGCGTGGTGAGTATTTACCGCTGGTTGAGTTGTGGAAAGTCTTTGAGGTTGAAGGTGCAAAAACTGAAGCAACTCAGGGTATTGTAGTGATTTTACAAAGTGCAGGGCGTCGCTACGCGTTGCTGGTCGATCAGTTAATTGGTCAACATCAGGTAGTGGTAAAAAACCTGGAAAGCAACTACCGCAAAGTGCCAGGCATTTCCGCAGCAACGATCCTCGGCGACGGTAGCGTCGCGCTGATTGTCGATGTCTCTGCATTGCAGGGGTTAAACCGCGAACAACGTGTGGCAATCACAGCCGCCTGATTGAGTAAGAAAGGGAAGAATATGACCGGTATGAGTAATGTAACTAAACTGGCCGGCGAACCGTCAGGTCAGGAATTCCTCGTGTTTACGTTGGGGGATGAAGAGTACGGTATCGATATCCTGAAAGTGCAGGAAATCCGCGGCTACGATCAGGTTACGCGTATTGCCAATACGCCAGCCTTTATTAAAGGTGTGACAAACCTGCGCGGCGTGATTGTGCCGATCGTTGATCTGCGTGTGAAGTTCAGCCAGAGCGATGTGGATTACAACGAAAACACCGTCGTGATTGTCCTGAATCTGGGTCAGCGTGTGGTGGGAATCGTTGTTGATGGTGTATCCGACGTGCTGTCGCTGACGACGGATCAAATCCGTCCTGCGCCTGAATTTGCTGTTACCTTGTCTACGGAATATCTGACCGGGCTGGGGGCGTTGGGTGACCGGATGCTGATTCTGGTGAATATTGAGAAACTGCTGAACAGCGAAGAAATGGCGCTGTTAGATATTGCTGCCAGTCACGTCGCGTAATCGCCATACCGAATCCGGCCTACAACGATTATTGTTGCAGGCCGGATAAGCGTAGCGCGTACGGCAGACTTCCCCCTTACGCTTCTCGTTCAATCAGCTCAGGTTCAGCTTCCAGTAACCCTTCCTTCTGCGCCAGCATCGCTGTCGCAATTCCGTTACCCAATACGTTAATCGCTGAGCGCCCCATATCAAGGAAATGGTCGATGCCCATCAGTAACAGGATCCCTGCAACAGGAATATTAAAGCTTGGAATGGTGGCCGCCAGCACCACCAGCGCTGAACGCGGTACGCCAGCAATCCCTTTTGACGCCAGCATCAATGTCAGCATCAGCACGGTAATTTCCGCGAAGGAAAGGTGGATGTTATAAGCCTGTGCGATAAACATGGAGGCGAACGAGCAGTACACCATCGAACCGACCAGGTTGAATGAATAGCCAATCGGCAGTACGAACGACACGATGTTACGTGAGCAGCCAAATTTGGTTAATTGCTCCAGCGTTTTAGGGTAGGCCGCTTCCGAACTGCTGGTAGTGAAGGCGACCAACACCGGATCTTTGAGCATACTGACCAGGCGGAACACCTCTTTCTTCAGCACCAGATAGCCCACTGCCAACAGGACCAGGCAGGTCAGCAGAATAGCGACGTAGTAGCCGCCAATAAATGACGCGTAGTTGAGCAGAATACCCAGGCCCTGCGTGGAGATAACGGAAGAGATAGCGGCGAAAATTGCCAGCGGCGCGACGTACATAACATAGCCCGTCACTTTCAACATAATGTGTGAAACCACATCCAGTGCGGCGACCAGCGGCGCGTTAAATTTCTCTCCCAACGATGCCCCACCAATACCGAAGAACATTGAGAACACGACAATTTGTAGGATCTCATTATTCGCCATCGCTTCGGCAATACTGGTAGGAATGGTATGAGACAGAAAACCTTTCAGGCTCATACCACCGACGGCGAGTCCGGTGTCAGTAGCTTCCAGTGGAATGGCCAGGTTCAGCCCGCTCCCGGGTTGTTCAAGTGAGACAACAAACAGGCCAACCAAAATAGACAGCACGGACGAGCTGATAAACCAGATCATCGCTTTGCCGCCAACGCGCCCGATGGTGGAGGTTTCTCCCAGACGCATGATTCCGACGGTCAGAGTGCTGAAGACTAACGGTGCGATGACCATTTTTATCAGCCGCAAAAAGATGTCGGTGAGCAGCGTAATATTATCAGCCCAGGCGGTAACGACGCCGGGGGAGGCATAGGTGTGGATCACCGCACCCGACAGGATCCCCGCCAGCATGAAGATCACGATAAAGAGCGTGAGTTTGTTTGCATTTGCCACTAAAAAGCCCTCAGTAAGGATTTAACATTTATTAATCAGTTACTCATTTTTTATACTTATTAAGTGGTAACGAAGTATTCATCATATAAATTGAATTAAAGCCCAGGCAGATACAACTTTTTTTAATTTTTTATCCGTTTTGTTGTGGTATTCGGCGGATGGTTATGTGATCGGTATCACACGAAAAGGGAGGGGGGGAATACAAATAGTGGTCAAACAGGGCGGTTTAAAATGTTATTTGCATGATAATTATGATGTTTTTATGTAAATGAGTTGTGGTTTCTATTCCTCAGTTTTTCCCTTCTCCCGCCGGGCCTTGCTTTCCTGCTGGATTTCCTTTTTGCAAACGTAAAGTTATCTCAGTGAATGCCGATAATGTTGATAACTCGTTTTCAGGAAGGTGCCTTATGTTTAACCGTATCCGCGTTGTCACAATGCTGATGATGGTGCTGGGGGTTTTCGCACTGCTACAGCTTGTTTCCGGTGGTCTGTTGTTTTCTTCATTGCAGCAGAATCAGCAAAGTTTTGTTATTTCTAACGATCTACGACAGCAGCAAAGTGAACTCACCTCGACATGGGACCTGATGCTGCAAACACGCATCAATTTGAGTCGTTCCTCTGCGCGCATGATGATGGATGCGTCCAACCAGCAGAGCAGCGCGAAGAACGATCTGCTTAAGAATGCGAAAACGTCGCTGGCGCAAGCCGAAAAGCATTACGCTAATTTCAAAAAAATCACGCCGTTGCCTGATATGACGGATGCCAGCGGCAACGTCGATGAAAAATATCAGCAGTACCATGCAGCCCTGGTGGAGCTCGTCCAGTTCCTTGAAAACGGCAACATGGATGCATATTTTGCACAACCAACTCAGGGCATGCAAAACGCCCTCGGTGAAGCGTTAGGTAAATATGCCGATGTTAGCGAGAAACTCTACCGCCAGGCCTTCGATCAAAGCGCAAGCGATTACCATTTTGCCCAATGGCAACTCGGCATTCTGGCTGTCGTGCTGGTACTGATTCTGGTGGTGGTGTGGTATGGCATCCGTCATGCCTTGCTGAACCCTTTGTCCCGCGTCATTGCGCATATCCGTGAAATTGCCAGCGGTAACTTAACCGCAACTCTGGCTGTAAGCGGTCGTAATGAAATTGGCGAACTGGCCAGCACGGTCGATCATATGCAGCGTTCGCTGACCGAAACAGTAACCCTGGTGCGCGAAGGTTCGGATGCGATTTATTCCGGTACCAGTGAAATTGCCAGCGGTAACACCGATCTTTCATCCCGTACCGAACAACAGGCTTCCGCGCTGGAAGAAACAGCAGCCAGCATGGAACAGTTGACGGCTACCGTGAAGCAAAATGCGGACAATGCGCGTCAGGCCTCGCAACTGGCGAAAAGTGCCTCCGATACCGCACAACATGGCGGCAAAGTGGTTGATAGCGTGGTGAATACCATGCACGAAATCGCCGATAGTTCGAAGAAAATTGCCGACATCATTAGCGTTATTGATGGCATTGCATTCCAGACAAACATTCTTGCGCTGAATGCGGCGGTAGAAGCTGCGCGTGCCGGTGAACAAGGCCGTGGTTTTGCCGTCGTTGCTGGTGAAGTGCGAAACCTGGCAAGCCGCAGTGCGCAGGCAGCAAAAGAGATTAAAGCGCTAATTGAAGATTCTGTATCGCGGGTTGATACCGGTTCTGTATTGGTAGAAAGCGCCGGGGAAACCATGCATGACATCGTTAATGCGGTCACGCGTGTGACCGACATCATGGGTGAAATCGCCTCAGCATCCGATGAACAAAGTCGAGGAATAGATCAGGTTGCGCTCGCTGTGTCTGAAATGGATCGGGTTACGCAACAGAACGCCTCACTGGTGCAGGAGTCGGCCGCTGCCGCTGCCGCACTCGAGGAGCAGGCCAGTCGCCTGACCCAGTCGGTATCGACATTCCGCCTCGCGACGCGTCCTGCATCATCAAAGACGCGGGAAACACGACTACCTGCAACATCGACTCCGGCGTCACAACCGCGCCAGCTCGCTACCGAACAAGATACGCATTGGGAAACATTTTGACTGACAGCTAAACCGCGGCCTGCGCCGCCTGATGGGAGCGTTGATGTTTAATCGTATTCGAATTTCGACCACGCTGTTTTTGATTTTAATTCTCTGTGGTGTTTTGCAGATTGGCAGTAATGGCTTGTCCTTCTGGGCATTTAGGGATGGTTTTCAGAACCTGAACCAGGTCGAACAGAGTAATCAGCAACGCGCTGCGCTGGCGCAAACCCGTGCTGTGTTATTACAGGCCAGTACTGCCCTTAATAAAGCAGGAACGCTGACGGCTTTGAGCTATCCGCCAGAGGATATCAAAGCGCTGATGGTGATTGCACAGGACAGCCTGGCCCAGTCCGAATCGATGTTTAAACGCTTTATGGCGACGACAGAGACGGCAGAAGAGGGGAAGGCGCTGCAAAGCGCAACCGCGAAAAGTTTCAGTCAATGGCATAGCGATCTGGTTCACCAGGCAACCTGGCTGGAAAATAACCAGTTGTCGGATTTTTTGACCGCGCCGGTACAGGCTTCACAGGATGCCTTTGATGCAAACTTTACGGCGTGGCAGAACAACATCAACCAGGTATTGCAAAAAGCAGAGGACCACAGCCAGCGTAGTTACCATATGTCCGGGGTGATTTTCGCCACCATGCTGGTACTGGCGGCACTGTTAACGACTGCAGCGCTGTACTGGTCGCGAAAAATGATTGTACAGCCACTGGCTATCATCGGTAGCCATTTCGACAGCATTGCGGCCGGTAATCTGGCGCGACCGATAGCGGTATATGGCCGTAATGAGATTTCAGCCATTTTTGCCAGCCTGAAAGCGATGCAACAGGCACTGCGTGAGACTGTCAGTGAGGTACGCCAGGGGAGCTCGGCAATGCATACCGGGATCTCGGAAATCGCGATGGGTAATAACGATCTGTCCTCGCGAACTGAACAGCAGGCGGCATCGCTGGCGCAAACGGCAGCCAGTATGGAACAGCTTACCGCCACCGTGGGGCAAAATGCGGATAACGCGCGACAAGCTTCAGGTATTGCCAAAAGTGCGGCCGATACTGCGCATAAAGGAGGGGAACAGACGGCTAAGGTTGCCAGCACTATGCATGAGATTTCTGCCAGCTCGCAGAAGATAGGTGACATCACCAGTGTGATTGACAGCATTGCCTTCCAGACCAACATCCTGGCG
This sequence comes from Citrobacter sp. Awk 2, assembly GCF_028069815.1. Lineage (NCBI taxonomy): Bacteria > Pseudomonadati > Pseudomonadota > Gammaproteobacteria > Enterobacterales > Enterobacteriaceae > Citrobacter > Citrobacter sp. Awk 2. The sequence continues at coordinate 44,666 of NZ_JANEWL010000021.1, read as the reverse complement.
TTAAACGCCGCGGTAGAAGCGGCCCGTGCCGGTGAACAGGGGCGCGGTTTCGCCGTAGTCGCGGGAGAGGTCCGCAATCTGGCAAGCCGTAGCGCGCAGGCCGCGAAAGAAATTAAAGGGCTGATCGAAGAGTCCGTCACCCGCGTTCATCAGGGATCGCAACTGGTGGATATGGCGGCGCGCACGATGACAGAGATTGTTAGCTCGGTTACCCGGGTTAACGACATCATGGGGGAGATTGCCTCGGCCTCCGATGAACAACGCAGAGGCATTGAGCAGGTGGCGCAAGCCGTCAGCCAGATGGATTCTGTCACACAGCAGAACGCCGGGCTGGTGGAAGAAGCGGCAGCCGCCACTGAGCAGTTAGCTACCCAGGCAGATAATCTTTCCGCCTGTGTCGCATTTTTTAAGCTTGAAGAGCAAACCGTAACACAACAAGAATTGGCGCAACCGCAGGTTGTGCCCGTTGTATCCTGAATGTGATTGAGAAGGCGCTATGACATCATCTCTGCCCTCCGGGCAAACGTCATTATTGTTACAGATGACACAGCGCCTCGCGCTGTCTGACGCGCATTTTCGTCGGATATGTCAATTAATCTATCAGCGCGCGGGGATCGTGCTGGCCGACCACAAGCGGGACATGGTCTATAACCGCCTGGTTCGCCGGTTGCGTACCTTGGGACTGGATGATTTTGGTCGCTATCTCAGCATGCTGGAAGCCAACCAGAACAGTGCTGAGTGGCAGGCTTTTATTAACTCCCTGACCACCAACCTGACCGCTTTTTTTCGCGAAGGGCATCACTTTCCGGTGCTGTCTGACCACGCCCGTCGACGCAGCGGTGAATATCGCGTCTGGAGCGCGGCAGCGTCTACCGGAGAAGAACCTTACAGTATTGCAATTACGTTGGCCGATACCCTGGGTATGGCACCGGGTCGCTGGCGTGTTTTTGCGAGCGACATTGATACTGAGGTGTTGGAAAAGGCAAGAAGCGGTATTTACCGCCTTGACGAGCTAAAAACGTTGTCGCCACAGCAGCTGCAACGCTATTTCATGCGCGGTACTGGACCTCATGAAGGGCTGGTACGTGTACGGCAAGAACTGGCAAGCCATGTTGAATTTTCCAGCGTGAACTTACTGGACAAAAAATACAACGTGCCAGGCCCGTTCGACGCCATATTCTGTCGTAACGTCATGATCTATTTTGACAAAACGACTCAGCAGGACATTTTGCACCGTTTTGTTCCACTCCTTAAACCTGACGGACTGCTGTTTGCCGGTCATTCAGAAAACTTTAGCAACCTCGTGCGCGAGTTTAGCCTGCGCGGGCAGACGGTGTATGCGCTAGGTAAGGATAAAGCATGAGTAAAATCAGGGTATTGTCGGTTGATGATTCTGCATTGATGCGTCAAATCATGACCGAGATTATTAACAGCCACAGCGATATGGAGATGGTTGCGACAGCGCCTGATCCTTTGGTTGCGCGGGATCTCATCAAAAAATTTAATCCCGACGTTCTGACGCTGGATGTTGAAATGCCGCGCATGGACGGCCTCGATTTTCTTGAAAAACTGATGCGTCTGCGTCCGATGCCCGTGGTGATGGTCTCTTCACTGACTGGCAAAGGTTCTGAGGTCACGCTGCGGGCCCTGGAACTGGGGGCGATTGACTTTGTTACCAAACCTCAACTGGGGATCCGCGAAGGAATGCTGGCGTATAGCGAGATGATTGCGGAGAAAATCCGCACTGCATCGCGCGCAAAACTGGCCGCCCACAAACCCACGGCAGCGCCAGCGACCTTGAAGGCGGGGCCGTTACTCAGTTCGGAAAAACTGCTGGTCATCGGCGCATCAACCGGAGGAACAGAGGCAATTCGTCATGTACTCCAGCCATTGCCGCTTTCAAGTCCCGGTATTCTTATTACCCAGCATATGCCGCCAGGATTTACCCGTTCGTTCGCCGAACGTCTGAACAAACTGTGTCAGATAACCGTGAAAGAGGCAGAAGACGGAGAGCGCGTGCTTCCAGGGCATGCGTATATCGCCCCTGGCGACAAGCATATGGAACTGGCGCGTAGCGGGGCGAACTACCAGATCAAAATTCATGATGGTCCGCCGGTTAACCGGCATCGGCCTTCAGTGGATGTGCTGTTTCATTCGGTGGCGAAACACGCGGGGCGCAATGCCGTCGGGGTGATCCTGACCGGTATGGGCAACGATGGGGCCGCCGGAATGTTAGCGATGAACCAGGCTGGTGCCTGGACCATTGCGCAAAACGAAGCAAGTTGTGTGGTGTTCGGCATGCCGCGCGAGGCCATCAATATGGGTGGCGTAAGCGAAGTGGTCGATCTTAGCCAGGTAAGCCAGCAAATGCTGGCGAAAATCAGTGCCGGACAGGCAATACGTATTTGAATCAGGAGTTTATTTTTATGGCGGATAAAGAGCTTAGGTTTTTGGTTGTGGATGACTTTTCCACCATGCGTCGCATTGTGCGTAACCTGCTGAAGGAACTGGGGTTCAACAACGTTGAAGAAGCTGAAGATGGTGTTGACGCGTTGAACAAACTGCAGGCAGGGGGATTCGGGTTTGTTATTTCCGACTGGAACATGCCTAACATGGACGGTCTTGAACTGCTGAAAACCATTCGTGCTGATGGCAGCATGTCTGCTCTGCCAGTGCTGATGGTGACGGCAGAAGCGAAGAAAGAAAACATTATCGCGGCAGCACAAGCGGGTGCCAGTGGTTATGTTGTAAAACCGTTCACCGCGGCGACGCTGGAAGAAAAACTCAATAAGATCTTTGAGAAACTGGGCATGTGAGGATGTGATGATGATGCAACCACAAATTAAACCTGTTGACGAACACTCAGCAGGGGACATCATTGCGCGCATCGGTAGTTTAACCCGAATGCTGCGCGACAGCCTGCGTGAACTGGGGCTGGATCAGGCCATTGCCGAAGCGGCGGAAGCCATTCCCGACGCGCGCGATCGCCTGGACTACGTTGTACAAATGACTGCACAGGCGGCAGAGCGCGCGCTGAACAGCGTAGAAGCTTCACAGCCACACCAGGATGCCATGGAAAAAGGGGCAAAAGACCTGACCAAACGCTGGGATGAATGGTTCGAAAATCCGATTGAACTGTCCGATGCCCGTGAACTGGTCACTGATACCCGCCAGTTTCTTGGTGATGTCCCCGGTCATACCAGCTTTACCAATGCCCAATTGCTGGACATCATGATGGCGCAGGATTTCCAGGATCTCACCGGTCAGGTTATCAAGCGCATGATGGATGTTATCCAGGAGATTGAACGTCAACTGCTGATGGTGCTGCTGGAAAACATTCCGGAGCAGGGCGCCCGACCAAAACGCGAGAACGAAAGTTTGCTGAATGGTCCGCAGGTTGACACTTCAAAAGCCGGCGTAGTGGCAAGCCAGGATCAGGTTGACGACCTGCTGGATAGCCTCGGTTTCTGATGTGTATTTGCCGGATGCGGGAGGAAACTTCTCATCCGGCTTACATGTTATTCATCGGCAATTGGCGTTAAAGCCATAAATCCCGTCTTTTTTACCGCTTACTCTCCCCATTGTTGTATGGCTGTTCTGGCATCATTCACGCCTATATCTCTATCCAGGGTCTGATGCGTGGCAGAAGAAAGCGACGACGACAAAACAGAAGCCCCCACACCCCACCGACTTGAAAAAGCACGGGAAGAAGGGCAGATACCCCGATCCAAGGAGCTAACCTCACTGCTTATTTTGCTGGTGGGCGTGTGCATTATCTGGATTGGTGGGGAGTCGCTCGCCCGTAGGTTGGCAGGCATGCTGTCAACTGGATTACGCTTTGACCACAGTATGGTCAATGACCCTAACCTGATCCTGAGCCAAATCATTCTGTTGATTAAAGACGCCATGATTGCGTTGTTGCCGCTGATTACCGGGGTTGTGCTGGTGGCATTGATCTCCCCGGTGATGCTTGGCGGCTTGATCTTCAGTGGTAAATCGCTGCAACCCAAATTCTCAAAGCTGAATCCGTTACCGGGTATTAAGCGTATGTTCTCGGCGCAAACCGGGGCGGAGCTGCTTAAAGCCATATTGAAATCCACATTGGTGGGTAGCGTGGCGGGATTCTATCTCTGGCATAACTGGCCAGAGATGATGCGCCTGATGGCCGAATCCCCGATTACGGCGATGGGTAATGCACTGGATTTAGTCGGTATGTGCGCATTGCTGGTGGTGCTTGGCGTCATTCCGATGGTGGGGTTTGACGTCTTTTTCCAGATTTATAGCCACGTAAAAAAACTGCGGATGTCGCGTCAGGATATCCGTGACGAATTTAAACAAAGCGAAGGTGATCCGCACGTTAAGGGCAAAATTCGCCAGATGCAGCGTGCGGCCGCACAGCGCCGCATGATGGCAGATGTGCCGAAGGCGGATGTTATTGTGACCAACCCTACGCACTATTCGGTTGCCTTGCAGTACGACGAAAACAAAATGAGCGCGCCAAAAGTTGTGGCTAAAGGGGCCGGACTGGTGGCATTGCGTATTCGAGAGATTGGCGCGGAGCACCGTGTCCCAACGTTAGAAGCTCCGCCTCTGGCTCGTGCGTTATATCGCCATGCTGAGATCGGTCAGCAAATACCTGGCCAATTGTATGCCGCCGTTGCCGAAGTGTTGGCATGGGTATGGCAGCTAAAACGCTGGCGTCTGGCTGGCGGCACGCCGCCACCACAACCTGGAAACCTTCCGGTGCCTGAAGCACTGGATTTTATGAACGAGAAGAATACTGATGGCTAATCTGGTCGCGATGCTGCGTCTGCCCGGCAACCTGAAATCCACGCAATGGCAAATTCTTGCCGGGCCGATCCTCATTCTGCTGATCCTGTCGATGATGGTGCTGCCGCTTCCGGCCTTCATCCTCGATTTACTGTTCACCTTTAACATTGCACTGTCGATCATGGTGCTGTTGGTGGCGATGTTCACCCAGCGCACGCTTGAATTCGCCGCATTCCCAACGATTCTGCTGTTCACCACCTTGTTGCGCCTGGCACTGAACGTCGCGTCTACGCGTATCATATTGATGGAAGGACATACAGGTGCAGCGGCGGCAGGTAAGGTGGTGGAAGCCTTTGGTCACTTCCTGGTCGGCGGTAACTTTGCCATCGGTATCGTGGTCTTCGTCATTCTCGTCATCATTAACTTTATGGTTATCACCAAAGGTGCGGGACGTATCGCTGAAGTGGGTGCGCGTTTCGTGCTGGACGGGATGCCGGGTAAGCAGATGGCGATTGACGCCGATCTGAATGCGGGATTGATTGGGGAAGATGAAGCCAAAAAACGCCGTTCTGAAGTGACACAGGAAGCCGATTTTTACGGCTCCATGGACGGTGCGAGTAAATTTGTTCGTGGGGATGCCATCGCCGGTATTCTGATTATGGTCATCAACGTGGTTGGCGGCTTGCTGGTTGGGGTGTTGCAGCACGGTATGAGCATGGGCAGCGCGGCAGAAAGCTATACCCTGCTGACCATCGGTGACGGGCTGGTAGCACAGATCCCTGCGCTGGTTATCTCAACGGCGGCGGGGGTTATCGTAACCCGCGTGAGTACCGATCAGGACGTGGGTGAACAGATGGTTACCCAGTTGTTCAGCAACCCAAGCGTCATGCTGCTTAGTGCGGCGGTCCTCGGTTTACTGGGACTGGTACCGGGAATGCCAAACCTGGTGTTTCTGATGTTTACCGCGGCATTACTGGGGCTTGCCTGGTGGATGCGCGGACGCGAGCAAAAAGCACCAGAAGAAGCTCAGCCGGTGAAAATGCCGGAAAACAACTCGGTGGTAGAAGCGACGTGGAGTGATGTACAGCTGGAAGACACGCTGGGAATGGAGGTTGGGTATCGCCTGATTCCGATGGTGGACTTCCAACAGGACGGCGAATTGCTGGGGCGTATTCGCAGCATTCGTAAGAAATTTGCCCAGGATATGGGGTTCCTGCCGCCAGTGGTACACATTCGCGACAATATGGATCTGCAACCTGCCCGCTATCGTATTCTGATGAAAGGGGTTGAGATTGGTAGTGGTGATGCTTACCCTGGGCGCTGGTTGGCTATCAACCCGGGTACCGCGGCCGGATCGCTGCCAGGGGAGAAAACGGTTGATCCTGCCTTTGGACTGGATGCTATTTGGATTGAAAGTGCGCTAAAAGAGCAGGCGCAAATTCAGGGCTTCACCGTTGTTGAAGCCAGTACAGTGGTTGCCACACACCTGAACCATCTGATTGGCCAGTTTGCCGCAGAGCTATTTGGTCGCCAGGAGGCGCAACAGCTGTTGGATCGTGTTTCACAAGAGATGCCAAAACTGACAGAAGATCTGGTGCCGGGTGTGGTCACACTGACCACACTGCACAAAGTGCTGCAGAACCTGTTGGATGAAAAAGTCCCTATTCGTGATATGCGCACCATTCTTGAAACGTTGGCGGAACATGCCCCGTTACAGAATGATCCGCATGAACTTACTGCAGTGGTGCGTGTGGCGCTTGGACGGGCGATTACTCAACAGTGGTTCCCGGGTAACGAGGAAGTTCAGGTTATCGGACTCGATACACCGCTTGAGCGCCTGTTGTTACAAGCGTTACAGGGCGGTGGGGGCCTTGAACCTGGTCTGGCAGACCGGTTGCTGGCACAGACGCAAGAAGCACTGTCTCGTCAGGAAATGTTGGGTGCGCCGCCAGTATTGCTGGTGAATCATGCGCTGCGACCTCTCCTTGCGCGTTTTTTACGTCGCAGTATTCCGCAGTTGGTGGTGTTGTCGAATATGGAGCTTTCCGATAACCGTCATATCCGTATGACCGCGACCATTGGAGGTAAATAATGGGTAAATTTCTTTGGTTGTTGCTTTTCCCGCTGGCTGTACAGGCTGCCGGGGAAGGGACATGGCAGGCAAGCGGCATGGGGATTACCTTAAATTATCGTGGGGAGTCGGCTTCATCTTCGCCTTTGGTTCCCAGCCAGCCCGTTTCAGGCTTGATGACGCTGGTCGCATGGCGCTATGAATTAAATGGGCCTACGCCTGCGGGATTACGTGTGCGCTTATGCTCTCAGTCCCGTTGTGTCGAACTGGATGGGCAAAGCGGGACCACCAATGGCTTTAATAGTGTCCCTGCGATTGAACCCATGCACTTCGTCTGGGAAGTGCCTGGTGGTGGTCGCCTGATCCCTGCCTTGCAGGTTCAGAGCAATCAGGTGATTGTGAACTACCGTTAATTCCCTTCTTTACGTCGGCCAGCAGGCGAAACTGCTGGCCACCTCGCAGTTCTGATCGACCATCCCGATTAAAAAGAAACGCTGTTTTATAAAATCGGTGATCTGTGTTATCGGACTCTTTGTGCTATTGCCATTTCGCAAAAAAACCTGGCAGAAACAAAAAGGTTTCCCCTGCGGTTAGCTTTTACTGTGGCTCGGTAATGATGCCCAATGTTTACACATCACTTTAGGGTAACAACACACAGGGTTACCTGAATCGTAATAAACCTGCCGCGTGAAACTGGAACAGGCGCAGCATCGAATTCGACACTGACAGAGGTTAAGGAAATGATTGTTTACCCGGTTAAACACAGCCCATTGTTGCGTCAACCAGAACATTTTATTGCCAGGGATGAATTAAAAACGCTCATTAAAAAGGTGACGCATAACCTGGTCAATATTCATGATGAAACGGGTGAGTTCTTGCTGCGACTGGATGACGGACGTGTTATTGATACCAAGGGCTGGGCCGGATGGGAGTGGACTCACGGCGTCGGCCTGTACGGAATGTATCAGTATTATCAGCAAACCGGTGATGAGACGATGCGCGACATTATCGATAGCTGGTTTGCCGAACGCTTTGCGGAGGGGGCGACGACCAAAAACGTCAACACGATGGCCCCGTTTTTAACGTTGGCATATCGCTATGAAGAAACGCGTAATCCGGCGTATCTGCCCTGGCTTGACGCCTGGGCAGAGTGGGCCATGCATCAGATGCCCCGTACTGAGTTTGGCGGTATGCAACACATCACGCTGGCAGAAGAAAACCATCAACAGATGTGGGATGACACACTGATGATGACGGTGCTGCCGCTGGCGAAAATTGGCAAGTTGCTTAATCGTCCTGAGTATATCGAAGAGGCCACGTATCAGTTTCTGCTGCATGTACAAAATCTGATGGATAAGGAAACGGGGCTGTGGTTCCACGGCTGGAGCTATGTGGGGCGGCATAACTTCGCGAACGCCCGTTGGGCGCGAGGTAATAGTTGGCTTACGATTGTGATCCCGGACTTCCTTGAACTTATCGATTTGCCGGCAAACAGCGCCATTCACCGTTATCTGGTGCAGGTTCTCAATGCGCAAATTGCAGCCCTGGCGGAATGTCAGGATGAGAGCGGATTGTGGCACACCTTACTGGATGATCCTCAGTCATATCTGGAAGCATCTGCAACAGCTGGATTCGCTTACGGTATTCTCAAAGCGGTGCGTAAACGCTATGTCGGTCAGGAATATGCGGGGGTGGCGGAGAAAGCTATCAGAGGTATTGTGCAGCACATTTCCCCGGAAGGGGAGTTGCTACAAACCTCGTTTGGCACCGGCATGGGGCACAATCTCGATTTCTACCACAACATCCCACTCACCTCTATGCCTTACGGACAGGCCATGGCCATGCTGTGCCTCACCGAATACTTGCGTAAGTACTATTAATCGTGTCGTCCGCTGATGCTGTGCTGGCCGGGCCTGGGTATTCTGCAACATCGGGTTGCCCGCTGTTGTCCTGCGGCGCAAACAGATGATCCATGATTTGGCGCATGACCGGCGCGGCGGTAACCCCGTCGCTGCCGCCGTTTTCCAGAATCAATGCGATGGCGACTTTTGGATTCTTATACGGCGCAAATGCGGTATAGAACACGTGGTCGCGCAGTCGTATGGGGATCATCTTCGCATTGTAAGTCTGGTTTTCTTTCAGGCTAAAGACTTGTGATGTTCCGCTTTTGGCCGCGATGCCATAAGGTGCCGTATGGAAGAACTTATAACCAGTACCGTTTGGTGCATTCGCCATGCCGAACATGGCCTGGCGTACCAGACTCCAGTACGGTGATGAGGCCGAGGCTATTTGCGCGGGTGCCGCCGGTGCCTGATAGGGAGTGATTGTTTTGCCGCTCTCTTCATCCTGTAGCAGGTGAGGGGCAATAACTTTCCCGTTGTTAATCAGTGCGACCATCGCTTTTACCATCTGAATTGGCGTGGCAATCCAGTAGCCCTGGCCGATACCGACCGAAATGGTGTCTCCCTGGTACCAGGCTTTTTTATGCACCCGTTGTTTCCAGTCGCGGCTTGGCAGCAGACCGTTGTACTCTTCATCAAGATCGATACCGGTAGGTTTGCCGTAGCCAAACTGGCTAAGCATGCTGTTAATACGGTCGATCCCCATCATGTACGCCACCTGATAGAAGAACGTATCCGCTGATTCTTCAATCGCTTTGGTCACATCCAGCATGCCGTGTCCTGTTTTTTTCCAGTCGCGGTAATGCCGTTCGGTGCCGGGGAGTGTCCATGTCGGGGCGCCAAAGAAGCTGGTTTGTGGGGTGATCACCCCGTTTAATAAGGCTGACATCGCCATGTACGGTTTTACCGTTGAGGCGGGAGGATATAACCCCTGGGTGACGCGGTTAATTAATGGCAGGTCTTTATCCTGCAACAGCGTGTTGTAATCCTGGTAGCTGATGCCTTTTACAAACGGGTTTGGATCGTAGCTGGGGTTTGAGACCATTGCCAGCACGGAACCATCATGGGGGTCTTCCACCAGCACCGCGGCGCGTTGTCCCACCAGCAGGCTTTCAATGTATTCCTGTAAGTGTAAATCCAGCGTCAGATGGATATCTTTGCCGGCGACAGGGGGGACGTCTTTAATCAAACGAACAATACGCCCGTGATTATCAACTTCCACTTCCTGATAACCCGTTTTGCCGTGCAGGTCATTCTCGTAGTAGTGCTCAATGCCCTGTTTACCGATGTTGTGATCGGCGGCGTAGTTCTCTGCCAGCCCTTTTTTATCCAGTGCTTTCAGATCGCTATCGTTGATTTTTGATACGTAGCCAAGTACATGTGCCAGCTCCGCCCCATAAGGATACTGGCGATCTTCGTAGCTATTGATGGTCACGCCGCTGAAATGGAACTGGTTCACAGAGAAACGGGCAATTTCTACATCGGTCAGCGCATTTTTAAGTACTACCGGGCGATAGCGACTGCTGGCCTTCAGTTCATGGCGAAACTGGTCAATATCATCTGGCGTGAGGTCAACAATCGGCGTGAGTTGCTTCAGCAGGGCGTCCATATCGCTGATTTTATACGGCGTAACAGAAATGTCGTACCAGGTGACATTTCGTACCAGCGGAATGCCGTTGCGATCGTAAATGATACCGCGCGTTGGGGCGACGGGCAGCATTTTGATGTCGTTTGCATCCGATCGGGTGGTGTAATACTGGTGTTGACGGATTTGTAAGTTGTAGAGGTTATAAATCAGGATGCCAAAACAGATGACGACCAGGCCAAAGGCCACCATTACACGCCGCTGGAAAAGTCTTTCTTCCGCCTCAAAATCTCTGAATGTCATTGACCCGTACCCGATTAATTCGCCGCCTCATGATACGGAGGCGTAAACGGGATGACAGGCAAAAAATGTACCATCCCTCTACGGAAATGTGTCATTCCTTGTGAGTTGTTACAAATTGATGCTATCAGTAGGCCGGATAAGGCGCTTACGCCGCCATCCGGCAAGGTGCGTCTGACCGCCTGATGATGCTTTACTTATCAGGCCTATGAGGGCTGGTAAGATCATAATAAAAAAGCCCGCGACATAGCGCGGGCTTTCACATCACTCGAGGCGGTTACATGCGTTCTACGGTTTCGATACCCAGCGTATCCAGACCCAGTTTCAGCGTTTTCGCCGTCAGTTGCGCCAGCTTCAGACGGCTGTTACGAATCTCTTCGTTTTCAGCGCTGAGGATCGGACAGTGTTCGTAGAAGCCAGAGAACAGGCCGGCAACGTCGTACAGATAAGCGCACATCACGTGCGGCGTACCTTCACGTGCTACAACGGTCAGCGTTTCTTCGAACTGCAGCAGGCGGGCGGCCAACTGAGCTTCGCGATCTTCACTGATAATAACCTGTGCGCTGGCCAGCGCGTTTTCGTCGATATCCGCTTTACGGAACACGGAAAGTACGCGCGTGTAGGCATACTGCATATACGGTGCTGTATTGCCTTCGAAGGCCAGCATGTTGTCCCAGTCGAAGATATAGTCGGTGGTACGGTTTTTCGACAGATCCGCATATTTCACCGCACCGATACCGACGGCATTCGCCAGTTTTTCCAGCTCATCAGCGGGCATATCCGGGTTCTTCTCGGCCACCAGACGACGCGCACGTTCCAGCGCTTCATCCAGCAGGTCGGCCAGTTTTACAGTACCGCCAGCGCGAGTTTTGAATGGCTTACCGTCTTTACCCAGCATCATGCCGAACATATGGTGTTCCAGCGGTACGGAGTCCGGCACATAACCGGCTTTACGCACGATAGTCCATGCCTGCATTAAATGCTGATGCTGACGGGAGTCAATGTAATAGAGGACGCGGTCGGCATGCAGCGTTTCGTAACGATACTTCGCACAGGCGATATCGGTCGTGGTGTAGAGATAGCCGCCATCTTTCTTCTGAATGATGACGCCCATTGGTTCACCTTCCTTGTTTTTATACTCATCAAGGAATACAACGGTAGCGCCTTCGCTCTCAACAGCCAGACCTTTGGCTTTCAGGTCAGCAACAATGCCCGGTAGCATCGGGTTGTACAGGCTTTCGCCCATCACGTCGTCACGGGTCAGCGTCACGTTCAGACGGTCATAGGTTAACTGGTTCTGCGACATAGTGATGTCGACGAGCTTGCGCCACATCTCGCGGAAATATTCGTCGCCGCCTTGCAGTTTCACCACATAGCTACGGGCGCGCTCGGCGAAGGCTTCATCTTCGTCGTAGTGTTTCTTCGCATCGCGGTAGAAACCTTCCAGGTCTGCCAGCGCCATTTCTCCGGCATTTTCCTGCTGCTGTTTTTCCAGCCATGCGATCAGCATGCCGAACTGGGTGCCCCAGTCGCCGACGTGGTTGGCGCGGATCACCTTATGGCCGAGAAACTCCAGCGTACGCACCGCGGCGTCACCGATGATGGTGGAACGCAGGTGGCCCACGTGCATCTCTTTCGCCACGTTAGGTGCGGAGTAGTCAACAACAACCGTTTGTTTTGCCGGTTGAGTGACGCCCAGGCGATCGGAAGTCAGCGCCTGCTGAACATGCTGCGCGAGGAATGCCGGATCGAGAAAAATGTTGATAAAGCCAGGGCCTGCAATTTCAACTTTGCTGGCAATCCCGCTGAGATCCAGATGAGTCAGCACCTGCTCTGCCAGTTGTCGCGGCGCCATACCCAGTTTTTTAGCAACTGCCATCATGCCGTTGGCCTGATAGTCGCCGAACTGTACTTTTGCAGATTGACGAACCTGCGGTTCGCAATCTGCAGGTGCACCTGCAGCAATCATGGCCTGACTAACTTTTTCTGAGAGAAGAGCCTGAATATTCACCGGAATACCTTACATTTATGAAGCGGGATAAAATTCACCGCACCAGTTTAAGAATTTAGGGCGGGAGTATACTGCAAATGCCCGTTGCCGTCAGCACTCGTCGGCATTGCGAGTACCGCCGACTGCCTGAAACGCAAACACGGTAACCCGGTGGGATTCATCATCCCATGCCCGACAAAATCAGCAGTTGGATGGGGCTGCGCAACAGAGTAAATTAGCGGCTTTGAACATGGATATGGGCTTTTACTATGGCGAACTGGCAAACAGTTGAAGAACTGCATGATATTTCCGCAGATTTACCGCATTTCATTCAGGCATTAACGGAACTTTCCACCCGCCTGGGCCTGGATATTTCATCGCTGGACGCCGATCATATCTCTTTGCGCTGTCATCAAAATACCACCGCAGAACGCTGGCGTCGGGGGTTTGAACAGTGTGGTACGCTGCTATCGGAAAATATCATTAATGGCAGACCGATTTGCCTGTTCAAACTGGATGAGCCGGTTTGTGTCGCGCACTGGCAGTTTTCGGTGGTTGAGTTGCCATGGCCGGGTGAAAAACGTTACCCGCATGAGGGGTGGGAGCATATCGAAATCGTTCTGCCCGGTGCGCCAGAAACACTGAACGCGCGTGCGCTGGCGCTGCTTTCTGATGAAGGATTGAGTCAGCCGGGGATTTTCGTGAAAACCAGCTCGCCAAAAGGAGAGCGTGAGCGTTTACCGAATCCGACACTGGCGGTGAGTGATGGCAGCGTCACCCTCAAATTTCATCCGTGGTCAATTGAAGCGATTGTCGCAAGCGAGCAACAGGAGTGAGTGATGGCATTACTGGAAATCTGCTGTTACAGCATGGAGTGCGCACGCACCGCGCAGCGTCAGGGGGCTGATCGTATTGAATTGTGCTCGGCGCCCAAAGAAGGGGGATTAACGCCATCGCTGGGGGTGTTGCGCTCAGTACGCCAGCATGTCTCTATTCCGGTTAATCCCATTATCCGCCCGCGTGGGGGCGATTTTTGTTACACCGACGGTGAATTTGCCGCGATGCTTGATGATATCGCGATGGTCAGAGATTTAGGTTTTTCAGGACTGGTGACCGGGATTCTCGATGTGGACGGGAATGTCGATATGCCACGTATGGAAAAAATAATGGTTGCTGCGGGCCCACTAAATGTCACGTTTCATCGGGCCTTCGATATGTGCGCCAACCCATTAAATGCGCTGAATAAATTGTCCGATTTGGGCGTCGCCAGAGTGCTGACTTCCGGGCAAAAATCAGATGCAGCGCAAGGTTTAACAAAAATAATGGAACTTATTGAGCAGGTGAATGCTCCAATCATTATGGCCGGAGCGGGGGTTCGCGCCGCGAATTTATCCCTGTTCCTCAACGTTGGAGTGCAGGAAGTCCACAGTTCTGCCGGAGTATGGCTGGCTTCACCCATGCGGTATCGCAATTCGGGGTTGTCGATGTCTTCGGATACGCAGGCGGATGAATATTCCCGCTATGCGGTAGACGGGGCGGCGGTTGCTGAAATGAAGGCAATCATTGCGCACCACCAGGCCAGCTGATTTTTACCGTTGCATCATGTCGCCCAATATGATGCTTGCTCGTACCAGGCCCCTGCAATTTCAACAGGGGCCTTTTTTTATCCTTCTCCTGCATATTTCGGTCTGCTACTGCGTTGGCTTTCCTCGCGCACCCCGGTCACGTAGTTATCTACGCTCCCGAGGATTTGCTGCGTCGCCGCCTTGTCGCAAACCGAACTATTTTGGAGAAAATGTGCCACCAGTCAAAAATGATTAGGGTTTACGTGCAATCAATACCGCGCGTAATGGGGCGGGGTAGCCTTCCACCGTTTTACTGTGGTCATTCGGATCGAGGAAATCGGCCAGTGACTCGGTTATCATCCATTCGGTGCGACGCTGCTCTTCTGTGGTAGTGACACAGACGTCGGCGATACGGACATCCACAAACCCACATTTTTCCAGCCAGTTTTTCAGCGCCAGCGCGGATGGAATAAAGTAGACGTTACGCATTTGCGCGTAGCGGTCACCTGGTACCAGAACGGTATTCTCATCACCTTCGACCACCAGTGTTTCCAGCACCAGCTCTCCGTCTTTTACCAGTTGATCTTTCAACTGCCAGAGATGTTCCAGCGGTGAGCGACGGTGATAAAGCACGCCCATAGAGAATACGGTATCAAACGCGTTCAGTGCCGGAAGCTGTTCGATACCCAGCGGCAGCAGGTGAGCGCGCTGATCGTTACCCAGCAATTTACGTACTGCTTCAAACTGACACAGGAACAACTGCGTAGGATCGATACCGACAGCCAGATGAGCACCCGCGCCAATCATGCGCCACATGTGATAGCCACTACCGCAGCCCACGTCGAGAATGGTTCGCCCGGTCAGATCGGATAAATGCGGCAGAACGCGATCCCACTTCCAGTCGGAACGCCATTCGGTATCAATATTGACGCCGTACAGCGAATATGGACCTTTGCGCCACGGCATGAGATGTCGCATCAGCGTATCAATCCGTTTGATCTGCCCTTCGCTGAGCGGCTCTTCGCTTTCGGCAGTCACGCTATGCAGTAAATCCAGACGATGCGGCGTCAGTTCCGGCAGAAACTCCACGGCATTCGACCACTGCTTAAACAACCCATGTTGATCGCGCTGCCAGGCGGCGATTTGTGCCGGGAGCGTTTCCAGCCAATGGGAAAGATGGTTTTTGGCAATCAGCTGATAAAAGTTACCAAAGTCTGTCATGCCGGAACCTCAGATTTCAACGCGACCAGTGACCCAAAGTTGAAGCACTGGAACCACAGTTCGCTGTGCTCAAAACCTGCCTGATGCAGACGTGCTTTGTGCGTTTCAACAGAGTCAGTTAGCATCACGTTTTCCAGCATGCTGCGCTTCTGGCTGATTTCCAGTTCGCTGTAGCCATTGGCGCGTTTGAAGTCGTGGTGCATGTTGAACAGCAGTTCGCCAACGTTGGCATCTTCGAAGCTGAACTTCTCGGATAGCACCAGCGCACCGCCGGGGTTCAACCCCTGATAAATCTTATCCAACAATGCCTGGCGCTCAGGTGGCTCAAGGAATTGCAGGGTAAAATTCAGCACCACCATCGAGGCGTTTTCGATAGTGATGTTGCGAATATCGCCTTCGACCACGTCAACAGGCGTAGGGGCTTTATAGGCATCGATATGACGACGACAGCGTTCAACCATCGCCGGCGAGTTATCAACGGCGATAATTTTGCAATTCTCATGATGGATATTGCGACGCACCGAGAGCGTCGCTGCGCCCAAAGAGCAGCCCAGATCGTAGACCTGCGTGTTGGGTTGCACGAAACGTTCGGCCAGCATGCCAATCATAGAAATGATATTGGAATAGCCGGGAACGGAACGCTGGATCATATCCGGGAAGACTTCAGCTACCCGTTCATCAAAGGTCCAGTCACCCAGACTGGCGATAGGCGCAGAAAAAAGCGTGTCGCGGTGAGACATAACGTAAAAATCCGGGAAAAATAAAGTGGCGTATTGTGCGCTAATGCAGGGAGAAAACCAACTCCCAGGGCATATACCAAAGATTCGCCAGCACCATTAGCAACAGTGAACACCAGGTGGCGCTCATGCCGGAACGACGCCAGCGGAAAAGACGGTGATGGAATCCGTAATAATGCATCAGTCGCCCGGCTATTAACATCAGCCCGCAAATATGCACCATCCACGTTTCAGCGCCGTTCATTTCCATAAAAAGCAGCAGCACTAATGCAACGGGAATATATTCCACTGCATTGCCGTGAATGCGGATAGCGCTTTGCAGCTCACTAAAGCCGCCATCACCATAGGCAACGCGATATTGCATGCGCAGGCGAACGACGTCAAAGGAGAACTTTATTAACAATAACGCACCCAGGACGGCATATAGCGCGCTTACCATACAAACTCCCTTTCCTCGTCATACTTCAAGTTGCATGCGCGGTGGCTGTACTCGCTCCCCCCAGTCACTTACTTATGTAAGCTCCAGGGGATTCTCTCCCTTGCCATCTTCCTGCAACTCGAATTATTTAGAGTACGGTTGGGTTGATGGCATTGACTATGATAGGTGGCATTTTCAGAAAAGAGAAGATTGCTGTGGAATCGAGGGTGCTGATCCGATCTCTGGCAGGGCACTACGTAAATCTGCCCATAGCGTGTCTACAAGCTGTGGAGCCTGTGCGATATCCGGCGTGTGCAAAAAAAGATATGGCGTGGTGGTCTGTTGCCAGAGTGACAACTTTGCCAGCCAGGCGGCAAAGAACTGCCGATTTTGTGTCATGTTATCACTACCGATAAAACGGACCATCGGGTGGTTTGCCGTGACTACCGCATGGACCGGGACCTTCGGTTTCTTACGTTGAGCATCGCGTATCGCTTCCGTGTGTGGGATCGCGGCATGGACCGGACGACTGTCTAAAATGACCCGATTAACCCCGCGTTCATGCAAACCCCGATTGAGCTGAATCTCTGATTCACCCTTCGCAAAGAAATCCGGATGACGAACCTCGACACCGTAGGTAAACGTTTTAGGGAGGGCATCGAGGAATTGCCACAGGGCAGGGAGGTCACGTGGGCCGAACGTGGCAGGTAGCTGCAACCAGTATTGTCCGATACGGGCATCCAGCGGTGACATGCGCGTAAAAAACTCCTGTACCAGGTCATCGCAATTCCGCAGTGCGGCCTGATGCGAGATGGTGGCCGGGAATTTGAAACAGAAGCGAAAATCGTCGCGGGTTTGTGCAAACCAGCGGTCAACAATCTCGGCCTTCGGCAAGGCGTACAGCGTGGTATTACCCTCCACACAGTTAAAGTGGTGGGCATACTCTTCAAGGCTGGTGATCCCCAGACGCATCCATTTCGGGTGTGACCACTGGGGTAAGCCGATATAGATCATAACGCTTGTAGGATCTCGTCAACGCGACGTACACGGGCAATGCGTGGGAAAATATGCGTCATGCTGCCCTGATGCTGGTCGGCGCTGGCGGCACTGCAGGCGTCTTCGGCAACGATCAGGCTAAAACCCAGCTCCCAGGCGTTACGCGCAGTGGATTCGACGCCGATATTGGTGGAGATCCCGCAAAGGACGATGGTGTCGATACCACGACGGCGCAGCTGTAGTTCCAGGTCAGTACCGTAGAATGCTCCCCACTGGCGCTTGGTAACCTCCAGGTCTGTCGCACATTTTCCCAGCGCTTGCGGGTATTCCCACCAGTTGTCGGGTAATGCTTTGGCTGGCGCGGGGGCATCAACCGGTTGTTTTAGCGCTTCGGCATAATCCGCAGACCAGCCGACACGAACCATCACCACCGGTGAACTGTGGGTACGGAATTTTTCCGCCATTTGTGCTGCGCGAGCGACGACGTCGTTTGCCGAATGAGGCCCACCCGCGAAAGGCAAGATCCCTTCCTGTAGATCGATGACGACAAGTGCGGTTGTTTTTGCGTTCAGTTCCAGCATGGTGACTCCAGTAAAAAAGATTTCCGCTACACCTTAATCGCGAATCTGTGTGAAAGGGGCGACAATTTTTGTTATTTTTTGTGAGATTACGCAATACCCGCTTAGGAAACACGCGTACAGTCAGTACCGGACTGAGAGTCTACCCCAGTAGGCTCTTATCGTGCGGCAGAATTTCCAGTATAATAGCCGCCTTTTTTCATTCAGTTGTGACATTCAGCTAAAGCTGCGACTTCGTCATCTGCCGGGCAGGTGACAATCCGCCTGCGGCAAAGTTAAGGGATATCTCATGCGTACAGAATATTGCGGACAGCTACGTCTGTCCCACGAGGGGCAGCAGGTGACTCTGTGTGGTTGGGTCAACCGTCGTCGTGATCTTGGTAGCCTGATCTTTATCGATATGCGCGACCGCGAAGGTATCGTGCAGGTATTTTTCGATCCGGACCGTGCGGACGCGTTAAAGCTGGCCTCCGAACTGCGTAATGAGTTCTGCATTCAGGTAACGGGCACCGTGCGTGCGCGTGACGCGAAAAACGTCAACGCCGATATGGCGACGGGCGAAATTGAAGTGCTGGCATCCGATCTGGTCATTATCAACCGTTCAGATTCACTGCCGCTCGACTCTAACCACGTAAATACTGAAGAAGCTCGTCTGAAGTATCGCTACCTCGATCTGCGTCGCCCTGAAATGGCGCAGCGTCTGAAAACGCGTGCCAAAATTACCAGCCTGGTGCGTCGTTTCATGGACGACCACGGCTTCCTCGACATTGAAACGCCGATGCTGACGAAAGCGACGCCAGAAGGTGCGCGCGACTACCTGGTACCGTCTCGCGTACATAAAGGTAAATTCTACGCGCTGCCACAGTCTCCTCAGTTGTTCAAACAGCTGCTGATGATGTCTGGCTTCGACCGTTACTACCAGATCGTAAAATGCTTCCGTGATGAAGATTTACGTGCTGACCGCCAGCCTGAATTTACGCAGATCGATGTTGAGACCTCCTTCATGACCGCACCGCAGGTGCGTGAAGTGATGGAAGCGCTGGTGCGCAATCTGTGGCAGGAAGTAAAAGGTGTGGACCTGGGTGATTTCCCGATCATGACCTTTGCTGAAGCAGAGCGTCGTTACGGTTCCGATAAGCCGGATCTGCGTAACCCGATGGAGCTGGTGGACGTTGCTGATCTGCTGAAATCTGTTGAATTCGCCGTGTTCTCTGGTCCGGCTAACGATCCGAAAGGGCGTGTAGCGGCACTGCGCGTACCTGGCGGCGCCGCACTTAGCCGTAAGCAGATCGACGATTACGGTAACTTCATTAAGATCTACGGTGCGAAAGGTTTGGCATACATTAAAGTCACCGAGCGTGCTAAAGGTCTGGAAGGGATAACCAGCCCGGTGGCCAAGTTCCTGAATGCTGAAATCATTGAAGCTATTCTGGAACGTACTGGCGCACAAGACGGCGATATGATCTTCTTCGGTGCCGACAACAAGAAAGTGGTTGCCGACGCGATGGGGGCTCTGCGCCTGAAACTGGGTAAAGACCTGAACCTGACCGACGAATCCAAATGGGCGCCGTTGTGGGTTATCGACTTCCCAATGTTTGAAGACGATGGTGAAGGTGGTCTGACCGCAATGCACCATCCGTTCACCTCACCGAAAGACATGACGGCGGCTGAGCTGAAAGCTGCGCCGGAAGATGCGGTTGCCAATGCGTACGATATGGTTATCAACGGCTACGAAGTAGGCGGTGGTTCTGTACGTATCCATAACGGTGATATGCAGCAGACCGTATTCGGTATTCTGGGTATCAACGAACAAGAGCAGCGTGAGAAATTTGGCTTCCTGCTGGATGCATTAAAATACGGTACACCGCCGCACGCGGGCCTGGCGTTTGGTCTGGATCGTCTGACCATGCTGTTGACCGGTACTGATAACATCCGTGACGTTATTGCTTTCCCGAAAACGACAGCTGCCGCATGTCTGATGACCGAAGCGCCTAGCTTTGCCAACGAAGCTGCGCTGGCGGAACTGAGCATTCAGGTTGTTAAGAAGGCCGAGAATAACTGATATGGCATATAAACAGCCTGTCTCGGTGTTAGTCGTGATTTATGCAAAGGACACCGGGAGAGTGCTGATGTTACAGCGACGCGACGATCCTGATTTTTGGCAGTCGGTCACCGGCAGCCTTGAAGAAGGTGAAACCGCGTCGCAAGCCGCCCTGCGCGAAGTAAAGGAAGAGGTCGCCATTGATGTTGCGCGTGAGCAACTGACCTTAATTGACTGCCAGCGCACGGTGGAGTTTGAGATTTTTAGTCATTTACGTCATCGCTATGCGCCAGGAATTGTACGTAATACGGAGTCCTGGTTTTGCCTGGCACTGCCCACTGAACGAGAGATCGTGTTCACCGAACATTTGACCTACCGTTGGGTTAATGCGCACGAGGCTGCACAGTTAACCAAGTCGTGGAGTAACCGGCAGGCGATTGAAGAGTTTGTAATTAACGTCGCCTGAGAAGGCGCGCTTTTTGGAGAGATTATTTATGGCAGGTCATAGTAAATGGGCCAACACCAGACATCGTAAAGCAGCGCAGGATGCTAAGCGCGGTAAGATCTTCACCAAAATCATTCGTGAGCTGGTAACGGCGGCTAAATTGGGTGGTGGCGATCCAGATGCTAACCCGCGTCTGCGTGCAGCGGTTGATAAAGCGCTGGCAAACAACATGACACGTGACACTCTGAACCGTGCGATTGCGCGCGGTGTGGGTGGTGATGAAGATTCCAACATGGAAACTATCATCTATGAAGGTTACGGTCCTGGCGGTACAGCCGTTATGATTGAATGTCTGTCTGACAACCGTAACCGTACCGTTGCGGAAGTGCGCCACGCATTCACTAAAACGGGTGGCAACCTCGGTACCGACGGTTCCGTCGCATACCTGTTCAGCAAGAAAGGCGTGATCTCCTTTGAGCAAGGCGACGAAGACGCCATCATGGAAGCGGCCCTGGAAGCCGGTGCTGAAGACGTTGTAACTTTTGACGACGGCGCGATTGACGTTTACACCGCGTGGGAAGAGATGGGTAAAGTTCGTGATGCACTGGAAGCGGCAGGTCTGAAAGCGGACGCGGCTGAAGTTTCTATGATCCCATCCACCAAAGCGGATATGGATGCAGAAACAGCGCCGAAACTGATGCGTCTGATCGATATGCTGGAAGATTGCGACGACGTGCAGGAAGTTTACCACAACGGCGAAATCTCCGATGAGGTTGCAGCTACGTTAGAATGATGTGGTTAAGCCATAAAATAACAGGAGATGCGTGATGTCTATCATTCTCGGCATTGATCCGGGGTCGCGCATTACCGGTTATGGCGTAATCCGTCAGGTCGGCAGACAGCTGACCTACCTCGGCAGTGGTTGTATTCGCACCAAAGTTGATGATCTCCCGTCACGTCTGAAATTGATATACGCGGGGGTGACGGAAATCATCACCCAGTTCCAGCCGGATTATTTTGCCATCGAGCAGGTCTTTATGGCGAAAAATGCCGATTCGGCGCTGAAGCTGGGACAGGCGCGCGGCGTAGCGATTGTTGCTGCGACCAATCAGGATCTTCCGGTGTTTGAGTATGCTGCCCGACAGGTTAAACAGACCGTCGTCGGTATCGGCAGCGCGGAAAAAAGCCAGGTACAGCACATGGTGCGTACGCTTCTCAAACTCCCGGCTAACCCTCAGGCGGATGCTGCGGATGCGCTGGCGATTGCCATTACTCACTGCCATGTCAGCCAGAACGCCATGCAAATGAGTGAGTCGAGGTTAAATTTAGCGCGCGGCAGGTTACGTTAGTGACAAATGAGGCTGGATATCTATCCAGCCTTTTTTTATGATAGCGCATTACCTTTTAGCCCTTAACGCAGGAGCGTCATGTGATAGGCAGACTCAGAGGCATCATTCTTGAAAAACAACCCCCACTGGTCCTTCTGGAAACGGGTGGGGTAGGCTATGAAGTACATATGCCGATGACCTGTTTCTACGAGCTGCCGGAAGCCGGGCAGGAAGCGATCATCTTCACGCATTTTGTGGTGCGCGAAGACGCACAGCTGCTGTATGGCTTTAACAATAAGCAAGAACGCACGCTGTTTAAAGAGCTAATTAAAACCAACGGCGTGGGGCCGAAGCTGGCGCTGGCGATCCTCTCCGGCATGTCTGCGCAGCAGTTCGTGAATGCTGTTGAGCGCGAAGAGCTTGGTGCGTTAGTGAAATTACCGGGTATCGGTAAGAAAACGGCGGAGCGTTTGATTGTCGAAATGAAAGACCGCTTTAAAGGACTGCATGGCGATCTCTTTACTCCGGCAGCCGATCTGGTGCTGACATCACCTGCCGGTCCGGTAAGTGATGACGCCGAGCAGGAAGCAGTTGCTGCGCTGGTAGCGTTAGGCTATAAACCACAAGAAGCCAGCCGCATGGTAAGCAAAATTGCTCGCCCTGATGCCAGCAGTGAAACCCTGATTCGCGAAGCCCTTCGCGCGGCATTGTGAGGTAAAGGATGATTGAAGCAGATCGCCTGATTTCGGCTGCCAGCACTACTCCTGAAGACCTGGTGGATCGTGCGATCCGCCCCAGATTGCTGGAAGAGTATATCGGCCAGCCTCAGGTACGTTCGCAGATGGAAATTTTTATCCAGGCGGCGAAGCTGCGCGGTGATGCCCTCGATCACCTGCTGATTTTTGGTCCTCCGGGTCTTGGTAAAACCACGCTTGCCAATATTGTTGCCAATGAAATGGGCGTCAACCTGCGTACTACGTCCGGTCCGGTGCTGGAAAAAGCAGGCGATCTGGCGGCTATGCTCACCAACCTTGAACCCCATGATGTGCTGTTTATTGATGAAATCCATCGCTTGTCGCCGGTAGTGGAAGAGGTGTTGTATCCGGCAATGGAAGACTATCAGCTGGATATCATGATTGGCGAAGGCCCGGCAGCACGTTCAATTAAAATCGATCTGCCGCCGTTTACCCTGATTGGTGCCACAACGCGTGCGGGTTCGTTAACGTCTCCACTGCGCGATCGCTTTGGCATTGTGCAGCGCCTGGAGTTCTATCAGGTCGCTGATCTTCAGCACATTGTTGGACGCAGTGCCCGCTTTATGGGGCTGGAGATGAGTGACGAAGGGGCGCTGGAGGTTGCACGCCGGGCACGCGGTACGCCGCGTATTGCTAACCGTTTACTGCGTCGTGTGCGTGATTTCGCCGAAGTGAAGCATGACGGCACCATCTCGGCGGATATCGCGGCCCAGGCACTGGATATGCTCAATGTCGATGCTGAAGGCTTCGATTATATGGACCGCAAGCTGTTGCTGGCGGTGATCGATAAATTCTTTGGTGGTCCGGTCGGGTTGGATAACCTGGCGGCGGCAATCGGCGAAGAACGTGAAACCATTGAGGACGTGCTGGAACCGTATTTGATTCAGCAAGGCTTTCTACAACGTACCCCACGTGGGCGCATGGCAACGGTGCGGGCATGGAACCACTTTGGCATTACACCGCCGGAAATGCCTTAAGCCCCAATAATGCCTGATGGCGCTACGCTCATCAGGCCTGGCGATTTTGTAGGCCCGGTAAGCGCAGCGCCACCGGGCAACACATGCTCAGCTCGCTTGCTTCTTCATCATACTAAAGATAAACAGCAGCGCAGCGCAAAGCACCACGGATGGCCCCGCCGGTGTGTCATAAAACGCTGAGAAGGTCAGCCCGCCTGTAACCGCTATCATCCCTACACCTACGGCAACGCCTGCCATCTGCTCTGGCGTACGCGCAAAACGGCGTGCGGTAGCCGCAGGAATAATCAGCAGTGAGGTGATAATCAGTGCCCCGACGAATTTCATCGCCACACCAATAGTGAGTGCTGTGACCAGCATCAGCAATAGCTTGACACGTTGCAGCTTCACGCCATCAACAAAAGCCAGATCCGGGCTGATAGTCATCGACAGCAGGTTACGCCACTGCCAGAACAGAATAGCCAGTACAACCACGACACCAGTGGCAATGGCCACCAGATCTTCTGGGGTGACGGCGAGCAGATCGCCAAACAGATAGGCCATCAGATCCACACGAATGTTCGACATCAGGCTGACAACCACCAGGCCTAATGACAGCGCGCTGTGCGCCATAATACCGAGCAGGGTATCAATCGCGAGGTGCGGGCGCTTCTCCAGCCATACCAGGCCTGCGGCCAGCAACAGGGTGACGACGATAACAGCATAAAAGGGGTTTACATCCAGCAGCAGACCAAACGCAACGCCCAGCAGAGATGCGTGCGCCAGCGTATCGCCAAAATAAGACATCCGACGCCAGACCACAAACGAGCCAAGCGGGCCAGCAGCGCAGGCCAGCATGATCCCGGCTAACCAGCCGGGTAATAATAATTCAATCATGAGTGACCATTTCCCCGGCGTAAAACAATGCGACCCTGTAAATCGTGGCGATGATTATGGTTGTGACGGTAAATTCCGAGTTGTTCAGCGCCGCGTTGCCCGAACATAGAAATGAATTCGGGGTGCATTGAAACCACCTCTGGTGTGCCGGAGCAGCAAATGTGGTGGTTCAGACACAGGACTTCGTCGGTTTTTGCCATGACCAGATGCAGGTCATGGGAGACCATCAGCACGGCGCAATCCAGCTCACGTCGCAACTGATCGATAAGATCGTACAGTGCAACCTGACCATTCACATCCACTCCCTGCGTCGGTTCATCGAGCACCAGGAGCTGTGGTTTATTAAGCAAAGCACGGGCCAGCAAGACACGCTGCGTTTCCCCGCCGGACAGTTTTTGCATCGGAGCATCCATCAGATGCCCGGCCTGAACACGCTTTAGCGCAGGGAGAATGTCGGCTTTCTTTGTGCCAGGACGTAAGCGCAAAAAGCGGCTCACCGTCAGCGGAAGTGTTGTATCGAGGTAGAGTTTTTGCGGTACATAGCCAATTCGCAAATGCCCGTTGCGCTTGATAACCCCTTCATCAGCCGCTACCAGCCCCAATACAACGCGCACCAGCGTAGACTTTCCGGCCCCATTTGGGCCAAGAAGCGTTAAAATTTTGCCGGGTCGAAGTTCAAGCGATACGTCAGAAAGGACGCGGCGTTGACCATAAGAGACCGAGACATTTTCCAGTGAAACCAAAGTCGTCATATCAATTTTAGTCTTGCAGAAGTTATAGAATGTTATAATATCACATTTCTCACATTCGTTACGATGATTGGTCGCATTATGTTACATAAAAATACGCTTCTTTTCGCAGCATTATCCGCTGCTCTTTGGGGTAGTGCAACTCAGGCAGCAAATGCCGCTGTAGTGGCGTCACTTAAGCCGTTGGGC
Organism: Citrobacter sp. Awk 2; assembly: GCF_028069815.1. Taxonomy (NCBI): domain Bacteria; kingdom Pseudomonadati; phylum Pseudomonadota; class Gammaproteobacteria; order Enterobacterales; family Enterobacteriaceae; genus Citrobacter; species Citrobacter sp. Awk 2. Next base: position 19,177 of record NZ_JANEWL010000021.1, on the reverse strand, counting down.
TTTATTGCTTCAGCGATTGCAGATGGGGTTACAGACACCCAGGTTCTGCTGCCTGACGGGGCTTCCGAACACGATTATTCGCTGCGCCCTTCAGATGTAAAACGCTTACAGAACGCGGACTTAGTAGTTTGGAACGGTCCGGAAATGGAGGCGTTTATGGAAAAGTCAGTCAAGAATATTCCTAACGCAAAACAGGTAACGATTGCGCAGCTCAATGACGTGAAACCGTTACTCATGAAAGGCGCTGACGATGATGATGACGATCATGGGCATAACGACGCTCACGGCGAAAAAAGTGACGAGCATCACCATCATGGTGATTACAACATGCATCTTTGGCTTTCCCCAGAGATAGCGCGGGCCTCAGCGGTTGCAATCCATGATAAATTAGTGGAACTTATGCCGCAAAGTCGAGCCAAACTTGACGCCAACCTGAAGGATTTTGAGGCACAATTAGCCGCAACCGATAAGCAGGTAGGTAACGAGCTCGCACCGCTCAAGGGGAAAGGGTATTTTGTTTTTCATGACGCCTATGGCTACTACGAAAAACACTACGGGCTAACACCGCTTGGTCACTTTACCGTGAACCCTGAGATTCAACCTGGTGCGCAGCGTTTACATGAAATAAGAACACAGTTGGTTGAGCAAAAAGCAACCTGCGTTTTTGCTGAGCCACAGTTCAGGCCAGCGGTCGTTGAAGCCGTAGCGAGAGGGACATCCGTTCGAATGGGAACGTTGGATCCCCTCGGAACGAATATCAAACTGGGTAAAACAAGCTATTCAGCGTTTCTGAACCAATTAGCCAACCAGTATGCGAGCTGCCTGAAAGGAGATTAATGAGGAAGTGAATACGTGCAACAGATAGCCCGCTCTGTCGCTCTGGCATTTAATAATTTGCCGCGACCCCATCGTGTTATGTTGGGGTCGCTTACTGTTCTGACATTGGCCGTCGCAGTCTGGCGGCCTTATGTATACCATCCCGACTCTGCACCCATCGTTAAAACCATTGAGCTGGAAAAAAGCGAGATACGTTCACTGCTGCCAGAGGCCAGCGAACCTATCGATCAAGCCGCTCAGGAAGATGAAGCTATCCCTCAGGACGAACTCGATGACAAGACCTCTGGCGAAGCCGGGGTTCACGAGTATGTTGTTTCTACCGGCGATACGCTGAGCAGTATTCTGAACCAGTACGGCATTGATATGGGCGATATCAGCCAGCTTGCCGCATCTGATAAAGATTTACGTAACCTAAAAATTGGCCAGCAACTTTCCTGGACACTGTCTTCGGAAGGTGATTTGCAGCGCCTGACCTGGGAAGTCTCCCGCCGTGAAACCCGTACTTATGATCGTACGGCAACGGGTTTCAAAATGAGCAGTGAAATGCAGCAAGGTGACTGGGTCAACAGCCGCATCAACGGTACGGTGGGCGGTAGTTTTGTCGCCAGTGCAAGAGATGCCGGCCTGACCAGCTCTGAAATCAGCGCGGTGATTAAAGCGATGCAATGGCAGATGGACTTTCGCAAGCTGAAGAAAGGCGATGAGTTCTCCGTTTTGATGTCTCGCGAGATGCTGGACGGTAAACGTGAACAAAGCCAACTGCTGGGTGTTCGTTTGCGCTCTGAAGGCAAAGATTATTACGCGATCCGTGCTGAAGACGGTAAATTCTATGACCGTAACGGGACCGGGCTTGCTAAAGGGTTTATGCGTTTCCCTACGGCGAAGCAATTCCGTATTTCGTCAAACTTCAATCCACGTCGCCTGAATCCGGTAACCGGACGGGTTGCACCGCACAAAGGTGTCGACTTTGCGATGCCGCAAGGTACGCCGGTGCTGTCAGTCGGTGATGGTGAAGTGGTGGTCGCGAAACGCAGTGGCGCGGCCGGATACTATGTTGCTGTTCGTCACGGTCGCACTTACACCACCCGTTACATGCACCTGCGTAAGCTGCTGGTTAAACCAGGGCAAAAAGTGAAACGAGGTGATCGTATTGCGCTGTCAGGTAACACTGGGCGTTCTACTGGCCCGCACCTGCACTACGAAGTATGGGTCAACCAGCAGGCTGTGAACCCGTTGACGGCAAAACTGCCGCGTACGGAAGGGCTGAGCGGTTCAGATCGTACCGAGTACCTGGCACAGGTGAAAGAGGTTCTGCCTCAGTTACGCTTCGATTAATAAATACACGGACAGAGCCGGTACGCTATGCGTGCCGGCTTTTTTATTTTGTACGGGACACGGTGCGCCGCTACACTATCAGCAGATTTACTTTTTCGCGGCCCCCGATACTGGAAGAGCATGGAAACGAAAAAAAAGAGTATTGAGTATATCCCTGAGTTTCATAAATCATTCCGTCACCCGCGCTACTGGGGCGCCTGGCTTGGCGTGGCAGCGATTGCAGGGATTGCATTAACGCCAGCATCATTTCGCGATCCCATTCTGGCGAAACTGGGACGGCTTGCCGGACGGCTGGGGAAAAGTTCGCGTCGTAGAGCGCTTATCAATTTATCCCTCTGTTTTCCTGAGCGCAGCGAAGCCGAGCGTGAGGCCATCGTTGATGAGATGTTTGCGACTGCGCCTCAGGCGATGGTTATGATGGCAGAATTAGCCATGCGCGGTCCGGAGAAAATCCAGCACCGCGTTGACTGGCAGGGCCTGGAAATTATCGATGAGATGCGACGCAACGAGGAAAAGGTGATTTTTCTCGTCCCTCACGGCTGGGGTGTTGATATTCCGGCAATGCTGATGGCATCTCAAGGCCAGAAAATGGCAGCGATGTTCCATAACCAGGGCAATCCGGTATTTGACTATGTCTGGAATACGGTACGTCGACGTTTTGGCGGCCGTTTACATGCACGTAACGACGGTATTAAACCTTTTATTCAGTCAGTTCGGCAGGGATACTGGGGATATTACTTACCGGATCAGGACCACGGCCCGGAGCACAGCGAGTTTGTGGATTTCTTCGCGACCTATAAAGCAACGTTACCGGCAATTGGTCGTCTGATGAAGGTTTGTCATGCGCGCGTAATACCGCTGTTCCCGGTGTACGATGGCAAAACGCATCGTCTGACGATTCAGGTACGCCCACCCATGGATGACATTCTGACGGCCGATGACCATACCATTGCCAGACGGATGAATGAAGAAGTGGAGATTTTTGTCACCCCGCATCTCGAACAATACACCTGGATTCTGAAACTGCTAAAGACCCGCAAACCCGGCGAAATCGAACCGTATAAACGCAAAGATCTTTATCCTAAGAAATAGAAAAAGCCTCTCGTTCGAGAGGCTTTTTTGTATCAGATGACCCGTCGCTGAATAGCGAGTAATATCAGGCAGTCAGCAGCGTCGTTATTCTACAGTCAGAATACGTGTGGTGTTGGTGGAACCGATGGTGCTCATGACATCACCCTGAGTCACAATCACCAGATCGCCTGACACCAGGTAACCTTTGTCGCGCAGCAGATTGACCGCTTCGTTGGCAGCCACTACACCGTCAGTTTCGCTGTCAAAGTGGACCGGCGTAACGCCACGGTACAGAGAGGTCAGATTCAGCGTACGCTCATGACGAGACATCGCGAAAATTGGCAGGCCAGAACTGATGCGGGATGTCATCAGCGCAGTACGGCCGGACTCGGTCATGGCGATGATAGCGGTAACGCCTTTCAGATGGTTCGCGGCATACATCGCTGACATAGCGATAGCTTCTTCTACATTATCAAACTGTACGTCGAGACGGTGTTTAGAAACGTTGATGCTCGGGATTTTCTCTGCACCCAGACAGACGCGGGCCATCGCTGCGACGGTTTCCGCCGGGTACTGGCCTGCGGCAGTTTCTGCAGACAGCATAACGGCATCAGTCCCATCCAGAACGGCGTTTGCCACGTCCATGACTTCTGCACGGGTCGGCATTGGGTTAGTGATCATCGACTCCATCATCTGCGTTGCGGTAATTACCGCACGGTTCAGTTGACGTGCGCGACGGATCAACGCTTTCTGAATACCGACCAGCTCCGGGTCACCGATTTCCACGCCCAGGTCACCACGCGCAACCATTACCACGTCAGAGGCAAGGATGATGTCATCCATCGCATTCTGATCGCAGACGGCTTCAGCACGCTCTACCTTGGCAACGATTTTCGCATCGCAGCCTGCGTCGCGCGCCAGGCGGCGGGCATAATTCAGATCTTCGCCGCAGCGAGGGAAGGAGACCGCCAGATAGTCAACGCTGATTTGCGCTGCAGTAATGATGTCTGCTTTGTCTTTTTCCGTCAGCGCTTCAGCAGAAAGGCCACCGCCAAGTTTGTTGATGCCTTTATTGTTGGAGAGCGGGCCACCGACAGTGACTTCGGTGAAAACTTTCATACCCTGAACTTCCAGCACTTTGAGCTGTACGCGACCATCATCCAGCAGCAGGATATCGCCCGGCACGACGTCAGCAGGCAGACCTTTGTAATCGATGCCGACTTTTTCTTTGTCGCCTTCACCTTTACCGAGGTTGGCGTCTAACAGGAATTTGTCGCCAACATTGAGAAATACTTTGCCTTCTTTAAAGGTCGATACGCGGATTTTAGGTCCCTGCAGGTCACCCAAAATAGCTACATGACGCCCCAGTTTGGCGGCAATCTCACGGACTTTATCCGCCCGCATTTTGTGATCTTCTGGAGAGCCGTGTGAAAAGTTCATACGTACAACGTTCGCCCCAGCGGCGATAATTTTTTCAAGGTTGTTATCGCGGTCAGTTGCCGGGCCTAACGTGGTAACGATTTTGGTTCTGCGAAGCCTTCTGGACATGTAATACTCCGTTGACTGAAACAACTAGGTGTTGCGTGAACATTGATCCGGCCGTTCTCGAACATAAACGGTAAAATGAACGACCCGGATGATAAAAGGGTAGAACATTGTTATTGCTTTTAGCGGTCATCACTCTTGATGAGTAATTCTTTATCAAAACGCGATTCCTTGAGCGCTTCCTTGACACGCTTCAAGTTATCTCTAAATTTTGCCCCACGGCGCAAAGTAAATCCTGTAGCCAGCACATCTATCACGGTAAGTTGAGCAAGTCGAGAGACCATGGGCATATAAATGTCAGTATCTTCCGGTACATCGAGGGTAATTGCCAGCGTTGCTTCACGTGCCAGCGGAGTACCAGGAGATGTCAGGGCAATCACCATGGCATCGTTTTCTCTTGCCAGTTGTGCCAGTTCCACCAGACTTTTGGTTCTTCCGGTGTGTGAAATGAGCACAATGACATCGTCATCACTACAATTCATACAGCTCATGCGTTGCAGAACGATGTCGTCGGAATAGATAACCGGAACGTTAAAACGGAAAAATTTATTCATGGCGTCATGCGCCACCGCAGCGGAGGAACCTAGCCCAAAAAAGGCTATTTTCTTCGCCTGAGTGAGCAAATCAACCGCACGATTTACCGCCACGTTATCCAGAGACTGACGAACATGGTCAAGGCTTGCCATTGCAGACTCGAAGATTTTCCCCGTGTAGGATTCAACGCTGTCATCCTCATCCACATTGCGATTAACATATGGGGTACCATTTGCCAGACTTTGCGCCAGATGCAGTTTAAAATCAGGAAAGCCACGCGTATCCATGCTGCGACAGAAACGATTAACGGTCGGTTCGCTGACATTGGCTTCCAGCGCCAGCGCAGCAATGCTCGAATGGATTGCCTGGTCTGGTGAGGTAAGAATAACGTCAGCAACTTTACGTTCTGACTTGCTCAAATGTTCCAGTTTTAACTGGATTTTTTCCAGCATATTCATGATGTAGGTGGACTCATGGGTCATGGGCAAAAGCGATTTCAGCAATATGGGGAAATCGGGGCATAATTTTGTTATACACGGCATACTTCGAGCCGCAGGGGCGTTGGCTATGTTAACTCACCTGAATCACTTACTTGAGTAAGCTCATCGGGAGGGAATGAGGGACATCCTTCTGCAGGGAAAATTCGTTCCTGACGAGTTTGTCACACTCTTGCCGCTGTCCTGCAACGCGAATTATTTTGTGTATAGATACTACCCCTGGGAGCGAAGGAACGGGGCAAAATGGAGAGAATAGTTGTTGTTTTTTTTCATTACATGATCGAAGTCTGGTTTTCATACTTCTTCATGGGTACGAAAAAAAACGACTTTTTTATCCATTTTGAGCCCAACAGGCGTCTCTTTAGCCGCTGTTTTCGGTAACAGCACGGCTGGATAAGCGTTTACGGTTCACGGAATCACGTAAAAGCAGTACAGTGCATTGTAAGAAAATTACAACCAGTGTCTGGCAAAAGCACCAGGCACTCAATTGAGGAGAATGACATGGCGGTAACGCAAACAGCCCAGGCATGTGACCTGGTCATTTTCGGCGCGAAGGGCGACCTGGCGCGACGGAAATTGCTGCCTTCCCTGTATCAACTGGAAAAGGCCGGTCAGATTAACCCGGATACCCGTATCATTGGAGTAGGGCGTGCTGATTGGGACAAAGCTGCCTATACCAAGGTTGTACGCGAAGCGCTCGAAACTTTCATGAAAGAAAAAATTGATGAAAGTTTATGGGAAACCCTCAGCGGCCGTCTGGATTTTTGTAACCTGGACGTCAATGACACCGCCGCATTTAGCCGTCTGGGCGAGATGTTGGATCAAAAATCACGTACCACGATTAACTATTTCGCAATGCCGCCAAGCACCTTTGGCGCGATCTGCAAAGGTTTGGGTGAAGCAAAACTTAATGCTAAACCTGCGCGTGTCGTGATGGAAAAACCGCTGGGTACTTCGCTCGCGACATCCCGTGAAATCAACGACCAGGTGGGTGAGTATTTCGAAGAATGCCAGGTTTACCGCATCGACCACTATCTTGGTAAAGAGACGGTTCTGAACCTGCTGGCGCTGCGTTTCGCTAACTCCTTGTTTGTAAATAACTGGGATAATCGCACTATCGACCACGTAGAAATTACGGTGGCGGAAGAAGTGGGTATTGAAGGACGCTGGGGCTATTTTGACCAGGCAGGTCAAATGCGGGATATGATCCAGAACCACCTGCTGCAGATCCTCTGCATGATCGCAATGTCTCCTCCGGCTGATCTGAGCGCCGACAGCATTCGCGATGAGAAAGTCAAGGTACTGAAATCGCTGCGTCGCATCGATCGCTCGAACGTGCGTGAAAAAACGGTTCGCGGTCAGTACACCACCGGTTTTGCCCAGGGTAAAAAGGTACCGGGTTACCTGGAAGAAGAGGGCGCGAATAAGAGCAGCAACACGGAAACGTTTGTGGCGATCCGCGTCGATATCGATAACTGGCGCTGGACGGGTGTACCGTTCTACCTGCGTACCGGTAAACGTTTACCAACCAAGTGCTCTGAAGTGGTGGTTTACTTCAAAACACCTGAGCTGAATCTGTTTAAAGAATCCTGGCAGGATCTGCCGCAGAACAAGCTGACTATTCGTTTGCAGCCTGATGAAGGGGTTGATATCCAGGTACTGAACAAAGTGCCGGGTCTGGACCACAAACATAATCTGCAAATCACTAAGCTGGATCTGAGCTACTCAGAAACTTTCAACCAAACGCACCTGGCCGACGCCTATGAGCGCCTGCTGTTGGAAACCATGCGCGGTATTCAGGCTCTGTTTGTGCGTCGCGATGAGGTCGAAGAAGCCTGGAAGTGGGTGGATTCAATTACCGAAGCCTGGGCGATGGATAACGAGTCGCCGAAGCCTTATCAGGCAGGAACCTGGGGACCGGTTGCGTCTGTGGCCATGATCACCCGTGACGGCCGTTCCTGGAACGAATTCGAGTAAAAGATCATCTAGCCATTAGGTGTTATTTTACCGGTAACATGATCTAACACAGATTGTAGAATAATTTTTGCACTTTTAAACCTCGCGTGGATTCACCCGCGAGGTTTTTTTTATTACACTGCCTGAAACGATTTTGCCCCTGAGCTACGGCTAACAAGCGATTCAGCAATATTTAGTGATGCTGAGTAACACTGTTTACCCAACCGCTCTGACAGATAAATTTTAGGAGCCTCTATGAATCCGAATTTGTTACGCGTAACACAACGTATCGTCGAACGTTCCCGGGACACGCGTTCCGCCTACCTCGCGCGAATCGAACAGGCTAAAACGACTACCGTCCATCGTTCACAACTGGCGTGCGGTAATCTGGCGCATGGTTTTGCCGCCTGTCAGCCGGAGGATAAAGCCTCGCTAAAAAGCATGTTGCGTAACAATATCGCGATCATTACCTCCTATAACGACATGCTTTCCGCGCACCAACCGTATGAACACTATCCGGCCATCATTCGTAAAGCACTACATGAAGCCAATGCAGTGGGCCAGGTTGCTGGTGGCGTACCTGCGATGTGCGACGGGGTGACCCAGGGTCAGGACGGCATGGAGCTTTCTCTGTTAAGTCGTGAAGTCATTGCGATGTCGGCGGCCGTGGGGCTCTCACACAATATGTTCGATGGTGCGCTGTTCCTTGGCGTATGTGACAAGATTGTCCCGGGCCTGGTCATGGCGGCGCTTTCCTTCGGTCATCTGCCTTCAATCTTCATCCCTTCAGGCCCGATGGCGAGTGGCCTGGCGAACAAAGAGAAAGTGCGTATTCGTCAACTGTATGCCGAAGGCAAAGTAGATCGTATGGCACTGCTCGAATCCGAGGCTGCGTCTTATCATGCACCGGGTACCTGTACGTTTTACGGCACCGCTAACACTAACCAGATGGTCGTGGAGTTTATGGGCATGCAGTTGCCAGGCTCCTCTTTTGTGCACCCGGATGCACCACTGCGTGAAGCATTGACCGCAGCGGCGGCCCGTCAGGTAACACGTCTGACCGGGAACGGTAACGAGTGGATGCCGATCGGTAAAATGATCGATGAAAAAGTTGTGGTAAACGGTATTGTCGCGCTGCTGGCGACCGGCGGTTCAACCAACCATACGATGCACCTTGTGGCTATGGCGCGTGCAGCCGGTATTCTGATTAACTGGGATGACTTCTCCGACCTGTCCGATATCGTGCCGCTGATGGCGCGTTTGTACCCGAATGGCCCTGCAGACATTAACCATTTCCAGGCTGCTGGCGGTGTGCCTGTACTAATGCGTGAACTGCTGAACGCGGGTCTGTTACATGAAGATGTGAATACCGTGGCCGGATTCGGTTTATCGCGTTATACCCTGGAGCCGTGGCTGAATAACGGTGAACTGGACTGGCGCGAAGGCGCGGAAAAATCGCTGGACAGCAATGTGATTGCTGCCTTTGACCAGCCATTCTCCCATCATGGCGGCACTAAAGTACTGAGTGGCAATCTGGGGCGTGCGGTGATGAAAACCTCAGCTGTTCCAGTTGAAAATCAAGTGATTGAAGCGCCTGCCGTGGTCTTCGAAAGTCAACATGATGTGTTACCGGCATTTGATGCGGGTCTGCTTGACCGGGATTGTGTGGTCGTTGTGCGCCATCAGGGACCAAAAGCGAACGGAATGCCAGAATTACATAAACTCATGCCGCCACTTGGTGTATTATTGGACCGTTGTTTCAAAATTGCGTTAGTTACTGATGGACGACTTTCAGGTGCTTCAGGTAAAGTGCCTTCAGCAATCCATGTAACCCCAGAAGCCTACGATGGCGGGCTGCTGGCGAAAGTGCGTGATGGCGACATCATTCGTGTGAATGGACAGACAGGTGAATTGACGCTGCTGGTTGATGAAGAGGAACTTGCCTCTCGTCAGCCTCACATTCCTGACCTTAGCGCTTCGCGCGTGGGTACCGGGCGTGAAATGTTCAGCGCGTTGCGTGAAAAGCTGTCCGGTGCGGAGCAGGGCGCAACCTGTATCACTTTTTAAGACTTAATTTGTAATCAGGCGAGAGAAAACTCTGATGAAAAACTGGAAGACAAGTGCAGAAGCAATCCTGACCACTGGCCCGGTTGTACCGGTTATCGTGGTTAACAAACTGGAACACGCTGTGCCGATGGCAAAAGCGTTAGTTGCAGGGGGCGTGCGCGTTCTGGAAGTGACGTTACGTACCGCATGTGCGATGGATGCTATTCGTGCAATCGCGAAAGAAGTACCGGATGCTATCGTCGGTGCGGGTACTGTGCTGAATCCACAGCAACTGGCTGAAGTTACTGCGGCTGGCGCTCAGTTTGCGATTAGCCCGGGTCTGACCGAGCCGCTGCTGAAAGCAGCAACCGAAGGGACGATTCCGCTGATCCCTGGTATCAGCACCGTTTCTGAACTGATGCTGGGTATGGACTACGGCTTGAAAGAGTTCAAATTCTTCCCGGCTGAAGCGAACGGCGGTACGAAAGCACTGCAGGCAATCGCGGGTCCATTCTCTCAGGTTCGTTTCTGCCCGACTGGCGGTATCTCCCCGGCGAACTACCGTGATTACCTGGCCCTGAAAAGCGTGCTGTGCATTGGCGGTTCCTGGCTGGTTCCGGCGGATGCGCTGGAAGCGGGTGATTACGATCGTATTACCAAACTGGCTCGCGAAGCGGTTGAAGGCGCGAAGCAGTAAGCCGTTAATGCGTATACCGTAGGCCCGATGTCGGCGCGTCAGCGCCGACATCGGGCTTTGCCGGATGCGGCATCAATGCCTTATCCGGCCTACGGGGCTGGTTTTTATCCGGTAACTTTCACCAGTGCGGCGGCGTCTTTCGCACGTTCAACCGCGTCTTCAATGGTCTGCGCTGTAGCCAGTACCACCCCTAAACGACGACTCCCGTCGATCTCCGGCTTACCAAAGAATCGTACTTGCAGGCCAGCGCCCACGGCAGACTGTACGTTATCAAACGTCACATTCTGGCTGGTAAGTTGCGGCAGAATAACGGCGGAAGCAGAAGGTCCGTATTGACGGATTGCGCCAACGGGCAGACCGAGAAATGCGCGTACGTGCAGGGCAAACTCAGACAGGTCCTGCGATATTAAGGTCACCATTCCGGTATCGTGTGGGCGAGGGGATACTTCGCTGAAAATGACTTCGTCACCGCAGACAAACAGCTCCACACCAAATAATCCGTGGCCGCCCAATGCCAGTACCACTTTCCGGGCAATCTCCTGCGCCCGCGCTAATGCCAGTTCGCTCATCTGCTGTGGCTGCCAGGATTCGCGATAATCACCGTCTTCCTGGCGATGACCTACCGGTGCGCAAAAATGTACGCCGTCAATGGCGCTGACGGTAAGCAGTGTGATTTCAAAATCGAAATTCACTACGCCTTCGACGATGACACGCCCGGCGCCAGCCCGCCCACCCTGTTGGGCATAGTTCCAGGCTTCGGTTAGCTGTTCGGCGGAGCGGATAAAGCTCTGTCCTTTACCAGAAGAACTCATTACCGGTTTTACGATGCAGGGATAACCGATTTCCTCTACGGCCTCGCGAAAACGCATTTCACTGTCGGCGAAGCGGAAAGATGATGTTGGTAAAGATAACTCGTCGGCGGCGAGGCGACGGATGCCTTCCCGGTTCATGGTCAGTTGAGTCGCACGTGCACAAGGCACTACGTTCAGGCCTTCCTGCTCCAGTTTTACCAGCATATCTGTGGCGATGGCTTCGATTTCTGGCACGATAAAATGTGGTTTTTCATGCTCGACTACCTGGCGCAATGCATCGCCATCCAACATGTTGATGACGTAGGAACGATGAGTAACGTGCATCGCTGGTGCGTCGGGGTAACGATCCACGGCAATGACTTCCACACCCAGGCGTTGGCATTCAATCGCCACTTCTTTACCCAGTTCACCTGAACCTAATAACATCACACGCGTTGCTGCAGGACGCAGTGCTGTGCCAAATAACGTCATAAATTAATCCCCTGTTTCAACTAGGCGCAGTATATACGAAAACGTTTGCGTCTGTCTTTATTACCAGGTTGATTTCAGGGATGAAAAAGAATATGCTGTATATAAATACAGGTAATTTAAGAGGCTGCAAAAATGGCGGTTGAAGTTAAATACGTAGTCATTCGGGAAGGTGAGGAAAAAATGTCGTTTACCAGTAAAAAGGAAGCCGATGCGTATGACAAGATGCTCGATACAGCCGATCTGCTCGACACATGGCTGGAACAATCACCGGTAGCGCTGGAAGATGAGCAGCGTGAAGCGCTTTCTCTGTGGCTTGCTGAGCAAAAAGAGGTGCTAAGCGCCATCCTGAAAAACGGCAAGCTGCCTTCTCCACAGGTGGTCGACAGCGACACATCTGCTGAGGATGATACCCAGGCGGCCTGAAGCGACTTGCGCTCCTGATATTTTGTACCATGCTTTTCCCTGAATCATTGTGCAATCTCTGACAGCCTTCACACCGCGGGTCTGCGGCCTGAAGGACGAAGGGGAGATAAGGAGAAAAGAATGTATAAAAAAAGAGCGCTGTTGAGCCTGCTGTTATTATCTGCCAGCGTATCAGTATTTGCGGCGAATACGGAAAGTAAGTCAGTTAAGTTTCCAAACTGTGAAGGCCTGGATGCTGATGGTATCGCGGCCAGCGTAAAACGTGATTATCTGCAGAATCGCATTGTGCGCTGGGCCGACGATCAAAAGAAACTTGGTCAGCTTGACCCGGTAGCGTGGGCCAATCCGCAGGATATTGTCGGTAAAGATGGGCAGTGGACAGTCCCCCTGACCGTGCGCGGCAAAAGCAGCGACATTCAATATCAGGTAAAGCTTGATTGCAAAGCTGGCACAGCAGAGTATCAGGTGCGTCAGTAGCTGAATTTGCACATCTTTTGATGACCTGAACACTTCCTGACATCCCCTCGGGTACGCTTTGATGATTATTCGTCTGTACTTGAGGGGCAACATGGCTAACTGGCTGAATCAACTACAATCTCTTCTTGGGCAAAAAGCATCATCTGCGACATCTTCTGGTGAACAAGGGCTTAGCAAACTGCTGGTGCCTGGCGCGCTAGGCGGTCTGGCAGGATTACTGGTTGCTAACAAATCCTCACGTAAATTACTCAGTAAATACGGAACCAGTGCGCTGCTGGTCGGTGGGGGCGCAGTGGCCGGCACGGTGTTATGGAACAAGTACAAAGATAAGGTTCGTGCGGCGCATCAGGGGGAATCACAATTTGGTGCACAGAGCTCACCGCTGGATGAGCGAACTGAGCGTCTGATCCTGGCGCTGGTTTTTGCGGCGAAAAGCGATGGGCATATCGATGCTAAAGAGCGTGCGGCCATTGAACATCAACTCCGTGAAGCAGGTGTCGAAGAGCAGGGGCGTGTTCTGATTGAGCGTGCGATTGAACAACCACTCGACCCGCAGCGTCTGGCTCAGGGGGTCCGTAATGAAGAAGAGGCACTGGAAATTTACTTCCTGAGCTGTGCGGCAATTGATATCGACCACTTTATGGAGCGCAGTTATCTGAATGCGTTGGGTGATGCGTTGAAGATTCCGCAGGATGTTCGCGAAGGGATTGAGCAAGATCTTAAGCAACAAAAACAGGCTCTGCCGGGTTAAATAGTTACTGCGCAGGAGCATGTTTCGCTTGCATCATTGCTGACTTTTGCCACCCTTATAGAATGTTTAAGCAAAAGAACAATGACATGCTACCTAAAGCTCCTCGTATCCCCTACGCCATGACGCAGCATGGCGATACTCGTGTTGATAATTATTACTGGCTGCGAGATGACACCCGCTCGCAGCCAGAAGTATTGAATTACCTGCAACAAGAAAATGCGTATGGCCGCCAGGTGATGGCTTCGCAGCAAGCTTTGCAGGATCGTGTTCTGAAAGAGATTATCGACCGTATTCCCCCTCAGGATGTGTCCGCACCGTATGTGAAAAATGGGTACCGCTATCGCCATCTCTATGAACCGGGGTGTGAATATGCCATTTATCAGCGTCAGTCTGCTCTCAGTGAAGAGTGGGATGAATGGGATACCTTGCTGGATGGGAACCAGCGCGCAGCCCATAGCGAATTCTATACATTAGGTGGTCTGGCAATATCACCGGATAATACCATTATGGCGCTGGCGGAGGATTACCTTTCCCGCCGGCAATATGGCGTGCGCTTTCGCAACTTACAAACGGGTAACTGGTACCCGGAGGTACTTGAAAACGTCGAGCCGGAATTAGTCTGGGCTAACGACTCGCAGACTTTCTATTATGTCCGCAAGCATGAAACCACATTGCTGCCGTATCAGGTCTGGCGGCATACTGTCGGTTCACCATCCACTGATGATGAGCTGGTGTATGAAGAGGCTGATGATATGTTTTATGTCAGTCTGCATAAAACCACCTCGCAGCACTATGTTGTTATTCATATTGCGAGTGCAACCACCAGCGAGGTTTTGCTCATTGATGCAGAACTGGCTGATGCCGAGCCACTGGTCTTTTTGACGCGTCGGAAAGACCATGAATACAGTCTCGATCATTATCAGCACGCGTTTTATCTGCGCTCAAACCGTCAGGGTAAAAACTTCGGTCTGTACCGTACCCGAGTACGAGACGAACACGCCTGGGAGACGCTAATCCCTGCGCGTGACAGTGTCATGCTGGAGGGCTTTACGCTGTTCACCGACTGGCTGGTGGTGGAAGAACGGCAACAGGGGTTAACCAGCCTGCGGCAGATCAATCGCAAAACGCGCGAAGTAATAGGGATTGCCTTTGACGATCCCGCCTATGTGACCTGGCTGGCTTATAATCCCGAGCCGGAGACATCGCGCCTGCGCTATGGCTATTCCTCCATGACTACGCCGGACACACTGTTCGAGCTGGATATGGATACTGGCGAGCGCCGTGTACTTAAGCAGACCACTGTCCCCGGTTTCGACGCTGCAAATTACCGCAGTGAACACGTGTGGATAACCGCGCGCGATGGTACAGAGGTACCTGTCTCGCTGGTCTACCACAAGCAGCATTTCCGTAAAGGGAAAAATCCATTATTGGTGTATGGCTATGGTTCATATGGCGCAAGCATGGACGCTGATTTCAGCAGCAGCCGCTTAAGCTTATTGGATCGTGGCTTTGTGTACGCGATCGCCCACGTGCGTGGCGGTGGTGAATTGGGGCAGCAATGGTATGAAGATGGTAAATTTCTGCGCAAGAAAAATACCTTCAATGACTATCTTGACGTCTGTGATGCACTGCTCAAACTGGGTTATGGATCACCTTCATTGTGTTATGGGATGGGAGGAAGCGCCGGGGGAATGCTGATGGGTGTTGCCATCAACGAGCGTCCGACACTTTTTCACGGTGTTATTGCCCAGGTGCCATTTGTCGATGTGGTGACCACCATGCTGGATGAGTCAATTCCGCTGACAACCGGTGAGTTTGAAGAGTGGGGTAATCCGCAGGACAAAGAATATTACACCTACATGAAAAGCTACAGCCCATACGATAATGTCACCGCACAGGATTATCCGCATCTGTTGGTTACCACAGGGCTACACGATTCCCAGGTGCAATACTGGGAACCGGCGAAGTGGGTGGCGAAACTGCGTGAAATGAAAACAGACGATCATCTGTTGCTATTGTGTACGGACATGGACTCCGGGCATGGCGGTAAATCCGGGCGTTATAAATCCTATGAAGGCGTGGCCCTCGAGTTTGCTTTTTTAATTGGTCTCGCGCAGGGAACACTGCCTGGTCAGGCGGCAACTCAGGCGTTATCCAGATAGTGTTTCAGCGTTAGGCGCAATTCCGGGCTCATATTGTCAAGGTTATTAAACAGCCAGCGCAAATAGCCCGGATCGCGTTCAGCGACTTCAGATACCGGTTTCCCGCGGTATTTCCCGAAGGTAAATGTGGTTAGCAACGCAGGACGACCGGTGACATCGGCCATTTGCTCCGGGGTCCAGCCGGACGTCTGCATAATGTCGATCAGCAGTGCCGCCGTGATGTAGCAGTCATAAAGCGCGCGGTGGTGGTGTAGACCAGACGGTGTCTGGACGCTCAGCTTGCGGGATTTATAGAGCGCCATATTGCTGTATTTGATCCCCGGCCACAGGCGGCGGGAAAGCTTCATGGTGCAAATCCATTCCCCCGGCATTTCGGGCAGCACACGCCGATCAAAACTGGCGTTATGCGCCACGTACCACTCGCTGCCGTAATAGTGCGGGATGACATCTTCAATCCACGGTTTATCCGCTACCATCGCTTCAGTGATGTGATGGATAGCCATGGCTTGTGGACTGATGGGACGGTCAGGGCGCACCAGATGGCTCATGGGATTAACGATCGTTCCGTCAACGACATCGACAGATGCAATCTCAACAATGCCTCCCTGCAGACCACAGGTTTCTGTATCTATTATGCGCAACATGCCGGGCTCCAGACCAAAAACGACTAGCGTAATGGAATGATATCACCTTGCCAACCCCGTGGCGTGCGTTGACCGGTTAACAGTAATGAACCGCTGTCGGCGCGTACAATTAACCGACCACGTTCATCCCACAATGCGCTGCTGCCACGGGCATTGGCCATCAGTACCGCAATGGCGAATTTATGCGAAAAACTTTGCAGGCGCGAAGCGGAAGAGAGCAGTTCTGGTTCGCTGACGGACTGACAGGTTGTGAATAGCGAAAATGTCGGGTCGATATCAATACCTTCCGGCTGGCTGTCGACCACGCTGATGGCATTTCGTTGCCTGGCGATACAGGCGCCATGGCTTTGATGAAACATTAACGGCGAGCTCATCCAGGGAGAGAAAAGCGCTATTCCCTTCACAAATCGATCGTGATGCTCTACCGACAACCCGGCAATGATGGTCATACGATACGTGGCCGCGGCGTGGGCGAGGGGTTGCAATAACTCTTCATCGGGCGGGGCTGGGAGAGCGTCGTCTTCGTCCACACATCCCAACAGGGACAATGATGGAAAAACCAACAATTCGCATTGGCATTTAGCCGCTTCATGAATGAACTGCAAATGATGGGCGACGTGTTCGCTTAATGATCTTTGAAGTGGTTCGTACTGCGCTGCAGCAATTTTCCAGTGTGACATAATGATTTCCTTTTCATAGTGTCTACAACCATCCTTAAATAATAGATTAAGAATGTGCTTATACTGTAGCAGGCATCATGTAAGGAATCGTAACTTAATATAAGGTTTATTTTACTTTAGGCTCGTAAGGTAAACGTGAGAGGGAAACGGAAGCTAAACGGTGCGCGATCAGGCGTTCACGGAACCAGTCGCGTAAATGTGCAGGCTGTTCACGCTCGACAACTTCAGCAACGACAGGCATGTTGTAGCGCTCTTTAAATGCGACGCCTGCCGCAGCCAGATCGACGTTAACCTTGTCCATTTCTGCTTGCTCAAGTTTGGCCAGATTAATATTCATACGTTTCTCCTTATCTCTCCATTGGCGCGCAAAAGTTACTAAGAGTGCGCATTAATGGCAAGCCATAATTTAAATAGATGCCAATCAATGCAACAGTGTAAACTTGTGAGATCCACAATGAAACAGGCGGACAGATACACCATATATGAAAAAATTATACAGCTATATTCGCTGGTCAAGCCAGAAACAAACGGTGGGGACATCTTTAGCTAGGCAGACAGAAGCCGCACGCAAATATGCTGCTGAGAATGGCTTGGAATACGCAGAAATTAGAGATGCTGGGGTATCCGCATTTAAAGGTAAAAATATTACACATGGTGCTTTAGGTGCATTTATTCAGGCTGTCAAAGATGGGGTTATAGAAAAGGATTCAACCATTTTTATTGAAAACTTGGACCGACTCACACGAAGCGGAGTGGGTACTGCACAAAAGTTATTACTTGATTTGCTCGATCTAGGCTTGACAGTGGTAACAGGTATGGATCAGCGCGTTTATACGATGGAATCAGCAAACGAGAACCTTACAGATATGTTGATCTCGCTGTTGATGTTCAGTAGGTCTAACGAAGAATCTAAAACTAAACAGAATCGCACCAACGCTACCGCTATGGCGCTTGTTACACGTTTTAAGCAAGGTCACCCCACCAACATAAAAAATATGAGTAACGATCCATGGTGGTTTGACGCAAGTGGTTCAAAATATGAAGCTGTTAAACCACATCCTGTTCACTGGATTGCAGCACAAAAGGCAATAGAACTGTTCCTTTTGGGCTGGGGCTGTTTCCGTGTCACTGCATATCTGAATTCACATTTGGACTTTTATCCAGCCCCAAAACCAACAAAGAAGCGGATTGATCAAGGTATAAAAAAATGGACTGTCCCTAACTTAGTGACGATGAGAAAAAACCCAGCATTAATGGGGGTGAAGAAACTGACAATTGAAGGTTATGAACACAAATTAGATGGGTATTACCCTGCTTTGGTGACGCCTGAACAGTTTGCACGTATCCAAGACATCAGAACCGGAAACAAGCTTGTACAAGGCGAACAGAAAAAGATGATCAGCCTTTTGTCTGGACTAGGTGTTCTGAAGTGTGGGCTATGTGGTGGCCCTATGATTGCGTATAGTAGAGAAGGGCGACTCCGCTATGTCTGTTTAAATGGAAAAATTCAGAAATCGACCTGTAAAGTCTGGTCAGTCAACGGAAGTATTATTGAGAATTTAACAGCCCGTGCTCTGATATACGGGTATACGCATAGTATCCTACTAGGAAACACAAAAGCAGAAGATTTGACGCCATTAATTGAATCTAAAGAGACTGAACTCAGATTAGTAAAAAAACAACTAACTCATCAGGCACAAGCGATAAGCACAACAGGGCCAATTCAGGCACTAATAGAACAAGTCACAGTGCTTTCGCAGCGTGAGCAATCCCTATTGTTAGAACTGGACTCTCTGAAACAGAAATTGTCTCTACAGGGGTCAGAAAGCGACTTGAATGAGTTGATCATAGATATTCTCAGTCTGTTTTCTGAGGAACTATTGAATGATGTCACTCATACTGACCGGATGCAAATTCGCGAGGTTGTAAGAAAGTGCCTACCTGAAATCACTATTTCAAAATTAGAAGACAAAGCACTGAAAATTGAATTCAGATTTCAAGATTATAGTTACATGACTTTTCAAGGGGTTATGAAGGGTAACGAAAAATCTTATAAGATTACTAGGACCCCACAGGATCACATTTATGCAAAGGTTGCAGCTGTATTTTCAGATGCTCTAGAAACATCTTTAGACGCTTCAGATATCGATGGCTACATGGCTTCATCAGACAGGTTAGTCGCTGCATTGGGACTCCCGGAGCCACTAGGAAGAGACTTTTTCTCGAAGAGATAATGTAA
>NZ_JANEWL010000209.1:0-1371 GCF_028069815.1 Citrobacter sp. Awk 2 | reverse complement strand
GTCATTACCAGCTTATATGTATATTTATGATGAAAATGGACAACTGATCAAAGGCAGTTGCATGGCGCTGGGCCGTGAGGGTGCAATTGAAATCATGAACAGCAGTTACGGTGTGTACCAAAATACATGCCGCAACACTGGTAAGCTGATGGGTTCGCGCGAACACAACGCTTTTACACTGCACAAAGAGATTGATAAGACCTCGCCATATTTTGCAGTTGCAGTCTGCCAAAGTAAGCGACTGCAAAAGGCAGTAATCCACTATTACGACATCAACGAGGCGGGTGTCGAATACGAGATTTACCGAATTACGCTTAACAACATCGTAATCATGTCCGTCAATGCTGCTCATGCTTATATGCCGGGTTCCCACACTCCGGGCATGATGGAAAATATCGCCATCACCTACTCAGGCATTGAGTGGTTTTATATCGAAGGGAATATCAAATACGACGATGACTGGAGCCGCCCGGTTGGTTACAACCAGCAGCAGAGGTAAATCGAATTGGCAGGCAGATCTGCTGAAAATAAAGACCACTTAGCAGAGTGCCTGCAATACTCGTCGCTATTCCCGAACACGCTTACTTGCAATACGAGCGTACCCGGTCATCAAATCAACGTAAATCAAACCAATAATGCAACAAATTTATAGACTTAAATCATAAGGTTACGTTCTTAACGTACATTTCCGTACTGTTGGGCTTCAACCCCCATCAACACATTAGTTTTATAGCCTGCTATAGCCCATTGTCTTACGGTATCAAGGGCCTTGAGCCAGCGGCCTAAATTATTATTTCTGATTTTAGTTGTTCTCCGTGAATTTCCATGCCAAAGCCTTTTTGTACTTAAAATGGTTGTGGGCGGATCCGGTAACAATCTCCCGCCATCTTTATCACGGTAGCTATCATATGCATAGCGATAGACAGCACGCAGAACACGTGCCCATAAATCAGCCTGGGCTTTACTGCCTTTTTCTTCACGCCTGAACGGGCCACCAAACCATATGCCATGCCCGCTCTCTGGCCTGCTCAATAGTCATATCCGGGAACTTGCCCAACGTCACACGGTAAAATTTTCCGTCGCGCTTTCGGGACGCACAAAAACTTTTGCTGCCACTGGACGTAACACGCAGCCGCAACCCATTAACGACACTATCAGCATATTCAAGGCGTTTGCCGGCATCAGGAACGGGGAGTTCCATCAGCACGGCTTTGGTGAAGCTGATCGTTCTCATAGGGCTTTCTTTTATGCTCCAGCAATCTTCTGGGGATACCTCGGGGATACTTTACAGAGGGAAATACGGGTAATTGTAGGTCATTATCGGCTGTTTTAAAAATCAGTAATTATCTGTTTTTCAATGAAAAATATGAA
>NZ_JANEWL010000208.1:0-1373 GCF_028069815.1 Citrobacter sp. Awk 2 | reverse complement strand
TCATTATGTTATGTGAAAATATTTTTGTGGCCAGAATGAAGGTACACAGTGAGAGGAAGAGACTAAAATTAATGGGGGATTTTTACGATGTTATATAATAAGATATGCCCCATAAATCGTGCGAGTGAGTGTTTGTTGTTGATTAACAAGGCAATTTGAAGAAGTGAGATTTGAATTTTATGAATCAAGTAAGATACAGTCAAAATGGTAATATCTTGATTTTAAGCAAAGTTGTATTGGTCTTAATGATTTTTGGCTTATTTACGATAGATAATCAGGGGGTGCTAAATATGACCTCTTTGCTCGCTGTGGTTTTATCTATTTACTATATTAAAGCCAATAAAATAGATATTAAAAACATTGTGCTCGATCTCATGCAGAAGAGAAAATTATTGTTACTCTTCACGTTATGGTGTGTTTTTTGTATTGTATTTTTTACCTATAAAGATAAATCTCTTGATGCCTTTACCATATTGATAAAAGACTGGCGTTACCCGTTAGTGATGATGTTGTTTTTTGGCGCATTCAGTAAGCATATCACCTCACTGAGACAGTTTTTTGTCATTGGTGCGATACTTACTCTATCCTATATTGTCTTAGTGGTGCCAATTTTAAGAATTATAAAAAATAACCCGCAGGAACTGTATCTACAGCTTCGCTATGGTTTCGCATTCTATGTTGTTATGCTATTTCCTTTTGTAGTAACAGGGGCGATTTTATTCAAGAATCACTTTCTGAAAACAGTATTATATATCATTTCTGCGCTTGCCTTTGTTTTTTTATCATACACCGGGAGTCGGGCAGGGATCTTAGCAGTTGTTGTAGAAATTTTCCTGATTTCATTTCTGGTGAGTAAAACAATTAAGAGATTTATCGCTGCTACCTGCGGCTTGCTATTTATAATGGCTGCTTTGCTTATCGGGGCCTACAACACCGTGGGTCAGGTAAAAATGAAAGTCGATCAAACGCTGCAAATGAATAACGTCACATCCAGTCGTGATGAAATCATCTTAGACCGTTTCCCTTTAGTAATGGAAAATATCAACAATGCTGTCTTTGGTATTGGATACGGAAATTCTACATACAATCAGTATTTAGAGGACCATAATGCACCGAAAAATGGTGGGGTATATTCTGAGCGGAACAATGGTTATAATATAGATGAACCGTTCTTTATGATAATTCTTTATAATGTTGGGGCAATTGGTCTCTTCTTGTTTACTGCGGCTTTTTGCATTACATTTAAAGACATATATATCCGAGCCAGAAGCCAAAAAGATATTTTTAGCATTTCATTACTGTGCTCTCTTGTTGGCTATATTCTGATATATTGTTTATTTGAAAAGATGTTCATAAATGTCTTTTTATTATAC
>NZ_JANEWL010000207.1:0-1477 GCF_028069815.1 Citrobacter sp. Awk 2 | reverse complement strand
GAAATATTTTACTTTTAAAATATTTATACTATTTTTATAAGGTTATTATCAAAAATGTTTTGTTACATCAAAACGCAGCCTGAACAGCTATGAAATTAAATCACAGCTATTCGATCATTGCAGACGCAAACACGAGATCATGTTTCATGATTTTTTAACTCAGGGGACAGCGCAGCCGGGGGCAAGACCTGAGCGTGCAAATCTGCAATAATACGCGTTCATAACCCAAAACAGAGATGACTATGCAGTACCCGATTAACGAGATGTTCCAGACCCTGCAAGGTGAGGGTTACTTTACCGGCGTCCCCGCCATTTTTATTCGTTTACAGGGATGCCCGGTTGGCTGTGCCTGGTGCGATACCAAACACACCTGGGATAAGCTTGAGGATCGGGAAGTCTCCTTATATAGCATCCTGGCCAAGACGAAAGAGAGTGATAAATGGGGCGCGGCGAGCAGTGAAGATCTGCTGGCTGTTATTCAGCGTCAGGGCTATACCGCCCGACACGTGGTGATCACCGGTGGTGAACCCTGCATTCACGATCTAATGCCACTCACTGACTTACTGGAAAAAAACGGCTTTAGCTGCCAGATTGAGACCAGCGGGACACACGAAGTTCGCTGTACGCCGAATACCTGGGTGACGGTATCGCCGAAGGTGAATATGCGTGGCGGCTATGACGTACTGTCACAGGCGCTGGAACGAGCCAATGAAATCAAGCATCCGGTGGGGCGCGTTCGCGATATTGAAGCGCTGGATGAACTGCTGGCCACGTTGAGCGATGATAAACCACGCATTATTGCGTTGCAGCCAATCAGTCAGAAAGAAGATGCTACGCGTTTGTGTATTGATACCTGTATTGCGCGTAACTGGCGTTTGTCGATGCAAACGCATAAATACCTGAATATTGCCTGATGAGTTTTGCCGGGTACGCATCGCTTGCCCGGCCTACGCTTGTAAATAAGGTAGGCCGGGATCAGACGCGATGCGTCGCCATCCGGCAAGGTCGGAATCACTCTCCGCGATAAACGCAACCTGCTGTGCAGGTCTCTTTTACCATCACTGCGCTCAGCAGAGGAACAACCGGTTTTACCTGTTCCCAAATCCAGCGAGACAATACTTCGCTGGTTGGGTTTTCAAGGCCCGGGATATCGTTCAGGTAGTAGTGATCAAGCCTGTCGTAAGTTGGCTTGAACGCCGCTTTTAACTCGGCGAAATCCATGATCCAACCGGTATGTGGATCGACTTCACCGGTAATTTCAAGACGCACCATAAATGAGTGACCATGCAGACGGCCACACTTGTGTCCTTCCGGTACGTGCGGCAGGCGGTGAGCGGCTTCGAAGGTGAAATCTTTAAACAAGGTGGTGGACATTATTTACTCTCAAGAATGCAAAAAACGCCGTAGGGTAACGTAAAGAGCAAATTTTATCATTATTTAAAAGGGCGCTGAGCATCAGAACGATTCATTCATGATG
>NZ_JANEWL010000206.1:0-1656 GCF_028069815.1 Citrobacter sp. Awk 2 | reverse complement strand
TTACAATATCGGCAAATGTCGCTTCTCTGGCTTCCTTGCTGATGATTTCATTCATGGGATATGAAATATAGGTTGTCATTTCATTATCCAGCGCATAGGGCGAATTCATCACAAACAGTGCGTCCGGGGCTTCGATTGCAGCAGCGGCCAGGGCAACCATGGTTCCCTGGCTGTGTGACAGTACCGTCACTGTATCTTCGGGATGTTTATCTCGAATGGTTTTAATGAGCTTTGCCAGACGACCAGTTGCATGAGCATAATAATGACGTGGTGGAGCAGCCGTCAGAAGCCTGTCGCGTTCTCCGTTTAATAACTGAGTGCTGAATGGCACCGGAATGCCCAGCGCTGACGGCCAGTTATCAAACCCTTTGTCACTCCATAAACTGACCAGTTGGTTGTAGCCATTCTGGAACGGACCACCTCCCCAGTAAAAGGGGCCTTTGCTTTTTCGTTGTTCAGGCGTCAGGTCGTAATAATTATTTCCCTGTTTATTTTTAAGCGGAATAGCATATTTGTCAGTTTCATTATCCGCAGCACGATAGCCCCAGTAAAAGCGGATGACGGGAGAGCGGCCTTCTTCTTTTATTTTTCGAGGAGGTATAACCCATTCGTTTTTATCATCACTCCAATGGGGAGCATAATACGTATTTGGCTTTAATCCATAATCACTACTGTGCAATAAACCGAGTCGGGCATTCAGACCTTCACACAATGCCTTTTCTGCATAATCATACCACTCACCTTCAGAATTAACTCCATGAATAAAAACAATCAATCCAGGAAGTTGCAGTGGCGGTTGCACCTCCGCATGAACTTTAATATTTTTATGCGATGTTGTAGAATAGGCAAAAGGGATTCCATTATCTGTTGAGTGGATCTCAACCTTTCGAGTTGGCTCTGAAAATTCATTACTCATTTCATAATCCCTCTCTAAACTGAACAGGTTCAAGTTTTCTATCACATTGCATATTTTCCTGAATCACTTTAGAAACATCCATTTCAAAGTCTTTTAGATATACAGGTCCTGTAACACCAGGATATGCAGGATTTAAATCCTTAGTAGGTGGATTAAAAGTCCATTTATCTACAGAGCCGTTGGCAGGTATTCTTCTACCATCCCAATAATTTATCAAATAAAACCCATCATTAGTCACCAACATGTCATAGTCTTTTGTATCCCCATTAGGATCTTGTGTATTTGACCCGTAAGTCACCGAATGCACTGTTTTCCCGCCATCCGTTGTCACAGCAACAACATTCAGACACCCTTTATCAGATCCCTTACACGCAGCCTTATTATCATTAGCTGTGACTGGAAAGGCTAAATAATCATCACGGCTTGATAACCAGAAAAGCCGGCCTTTAAATAAATAACCTGAAGAGGGCGCTATCTGGGTATGAATCCTTTTTTTTGTATTATTATAAAATGTTTTCCCATTTTCGCAGCGGGTGTACTCTTCAAGCGTAAAGTAACGTTCTTTATCAATGCGATAAATTATCTGTGGCGGACCATACACCTCTGGTGGCTGTTTTTTCTTTTCCGGCTCCGTCTGCATATCATTCATTGCAGAAAAAGGATTCACAAGGGCAACACCGCCACCATAAGGACCTGCTACACAACCACTCAGAATAAACACAACATATATAAAGCAGAGC
>NZ_JANEWL010000205.1:0-1729 GCF_028069815.1 Citrobacter sp. Awk 2 | reverse complement strand
ATCTAAATAGGATACCTAAAAAATAATTATTATTGTTTCCTACTCCAACATGATTATTGCAAGAATCTGTTGGCTGCGATGAATTTGGGGTTACGCATAGTGTACAGAGTTAGTTATCAACTGGTCACTGGCCTCAAATCGGAATGAGTTGTCACTTTGATTTAGACAAAATATACCGCACACTAGTTCAGCAGACGATTGGTCACGAACATTCAAACCAAGGACAAACCAAGGTTTACACAGGCAGGATGAAAGTTTCTGATTCGCTTCCAGTTGTTGATAGTGTTGACTGGTTTTAGTGATAGTCATTCTAATTCAATGGGTTTGCTTATCCGTGGTTAAGTACTTATCGACAGGGAAGCACTATGTCGGGGTATCGCAAAAGTGGAAAAATTGCATAAGCAAACCCGAAAAAAACGCAGATTAAAATAATCTTTGCACTGCTATTTGTTTTGAGATATTGTTATTATGGACTTCTATATCTCATGTCAACTTTCTTCGAAAAAGTTTCATCCACCTTTTTTACCATCGGGCTTTGCTTGATGGGGGTTGAACTACCTGTAACCGCTTCGTTTTACGGTGGTCAGATGGTAATAACTTATACGTGTGTGCGTGTACGCGAGGGGTTGTTTATATAACTAACTTATGGGGGTGTTGTGTCAGAAGAAGGATCTATTCAGTCAATGCTCGCACAGGCTACGCCTTACACAACCAAAATTCATAAACACGGGCGTTACAGGGTCATCACAGGTGATGTTTTCATTCGTAATGGTTACGCCTACCCGATTAACACCACCGACCAATCCGGTGTTCGCCTTGATATCCTTACCCCTGTAGCAGAACAGCTTGATGCAATACTATCCATCTACAGTCGGGTTTACTTCTCTCGCTTCGATTTACGCTTACCTGAGAATACCCAAATAGACACAGGCAACAGGTGGGTAAGCGACCTGTTTAAAAAACTACGTGAACGCCTGAGGGCTAAATTAAACAGGCCTGGGGGATTGGCAGAACCGATCCTCAACTTTGCTTATGGCTGGGTACGGGAGAAAGAGACAGCAAAACAGGTGCATTACCATTGCTGGATTGCCCTCCCGCATCGACAGGTCAGACGCCTTGGGACACCCACAAGTGGCATTGCCGGAAGTATTGTTGAAATCTGGATGGGTCTGACGGGCGGTAAAGCAACGCTGGTGGAGCTGCCAAAAGCAACGGAAAGATATCCGAATCATTACATTATCGAAAGAAATAAGCCGAAAACGCTCGAGGGGCCTTTTCTGTGGGTATCGTATCTGGCGAAAGAGCGTGGAAAGTATCAGACCGGAAATGGGGATCGGGTCCACTCAACATCAAAATTGAGCAATAAAAACCATAATTGCTAAATCCTTAGTGTAACGCTCTCTACGGCCTTCAAATCAGGAGGTAGTACCTTCGCATTACCCACACTACAAAAGGCGCTCACGATAGCGCTCATTGCGTTTAACAATGCCTTCTCTCATGCACCACAGCTTAACTTTTAAATATAGCACCCCATCACTATCTTTTCCAGGTAGATTTAAGCTGGTGTGCGGCTCCGCTGGATTTACTGTCGCCGGAATATTTCGAATTAATTGACCCGAAAATAGCCATAATTAAGCCTCACACGTTGTGTAGGGCAGCATCTGAATCTTAGTGAAGACAGGTTAAATCTTATGCCTCTTTGATGTTCCAGTTTCGTTTGATAGTCGGG
>NZ_JANEWL010000204.1:0-1821 GCF_028069815.1 Citrobacter sp. Awk 2 | reverse complement strand
TAGAAAAACTTAAAACATTGTCGTTATTTTTAGCTCCTTTAGGAGATATAAAAATAAAGCAATGCCCACCTATACACTCACTTCGTGAGCGTGTGGGGTCTACCGACGGTTGCCTGCCGCAGGCTAACACCGTTTCCTTCGGAAACAAGGTCAACGTCAACACCAGAGTTTTTCTTGCGAAAAACTAAAATCAGCATAGTCGCATTGGAGATTTATATTTTGGTTTGTTATTTAAAATTATATTGAGGTTCTTTTTATTGTATGGCTATTTTTCATCTTGATTTTAAAATTGTGAAACGAAGTGAGGGCAAATCTTCCGTTGCGAAGGCTGCTTATCATGCTCGTACAAGGATAACAGATGAAAGAACAGGCGATACGTATGATTATAGCCGCCGTACCGATTTATACGGACATTTCATATTAGCACCCGTTAATGCTCCTCAACATATTGTAAAAGACTCTACAGCATTGTGGAATGAAGTTGAAAGAGTTGAGCGTCAGAGCAACGGACAAACAGCCCGTTATTTCGATGTTGCCATTCCTGCTGAGTTAAATAATGATGACAAGAAAAAACTTGTCCTTGAGTATTGTCAGAAAAATTTCGTTGAGAAAGGTATGATTGCCGATATCGCTTTCCACGATCTCGATAGCGATAATCCTCATGCTCACGTTATGTTGACATTAAAAACTATAGGACCAGAAGGTTTTGGTAAAAAGGAAAGAAGCTGGAACGACAGAAAAATGTCTGTTTTATGGCGTGAATCATGGTCAGCTATGGCTAACAGCTATCTTGCTGCCGCAGGTTCATCAGAGCGTATTGATCATCGTTCTCTTCAAGCCCAGCATGAAGAGGCATTGGAAAAAGCAGCAGTAGCTTTAGATAATGAAGAAAAAGCACTATGGCTTGCTAAAGCCGCTGAAACAAACCGTCCTCCAATGAAGCGTATCCATAGTGCCAAATGGCGTAGTAAAGCAGCACAAGAGCAAAGAGCAGCAGAACAGGCTGTTCGTGATGCTGCTAAACAAGAAGCTGTTGAAGTCTACAAAACATTCAGCGAACTTGATCTTGAAATTGTTGTTGATGTCAGAAGCTTTACGATTACACATCTTGCTGAACCAGAAGAGATTGTTCTACCAGACTTCCCGGCAACAACTAAACAGCAACCTGTTATGACGACACCAGCCATAAGCAGAAGGCCAGCAGTAAAATCTTACCGTGATCCCAATAAAGTCAGTAGGGTTAGTGCTGCTGGGAAGAAATCGCCTGTTCTGGTTGTTCCTGAACCAAATAAATCCACTACATTGAAAACCCCATCTCTTCAAAACACCAGAGCGATGAACCGTGCTCCTATGAGAAGTATTAAACAGAACAAGCCCCGCCAGAATGGTTTATTTAAACGTTTTACACTACACATCATGGGCTTCTTGAAAGAGAGATTTGTATGGGCGAGAAGGAAACCCGATACCATTGATGCTGACCATGATAAGCGTATCGCAGAGAACTATGTCTTTGATGGGGTATTGGGCGTTTATGTTTCACGCGCTAAGTATGAAAAACGAGCCAAATTTAACAATGACCAGAAACTACCCCGAGCTGAATTCTATGAAGATAAACTTACCGGAGATAAAATTAGTCACTCTAAGCAGCCCCCCCTTGTTGATAGTTATAATGTGAATCAATTATGGTTAAATCAAGCAGATTTTAAAGCCAGAAAGCTAAAGCCATAAAGATTAGGAATGAATTGATACGATTAAGAAACTTCATCATTAATAATCACGAAGAAATATTAACACCTCAAATCATATAACCTTTTAAATTCC
>NZ_JANEWL010000203.1:0-1851 GCF_028069815.1 Citrobacter sp. Awk 2 | reverse complement strand
TTGTAATACCAGTCCTAATATAAATTCTTTATCAACATCTTCTACTCTACAGCCAATTGCTTTAGCCACTTCTGCCCCAAGGATTATCTTCAGGCGTGTCTCTGTATTCTTGGATAAGGGTTTTACTTAATTTTTAAGAAGATTAAGACACATCTATATTGATAGTTCTTTTGGGTTGAATTGTTATACCAGAACTAACAATTAGAATTCGTAACAATTCAAATGAACATTTCCTTTTGTATAGCTGTTTTTGATATAAGTTATATATTCTACTGCATTAAAATATATTCAACCCCAAACCCAGTTTGCGCTGCAGCTTGAAGTACCTGATTGATTAGAATTCTCAGGCGAGCTGCCACTTATAGAAATCCCCTTAAAATCAACAAATACGTTGAGAGCACCTTTAGCCCAACCAGTATCCAAACCAAAATTTGAAGACACTCGTGTATATAACTGACCTGTTTCATCGATTTTAGCCATATAGATTCGTCTTCCGCTACCAGAGCTATTTCGTGAGGTACACTGTATGGTTTGAGGTGGTGGTGCTTTAAAGAACCCACCTCCTGTGCCTTGCCACACGCCATTAACACAAGATAATAGTTGTCCCGTACTGGTCCTTCCCTGTAAACCATTTGGTGAACAACCTCCGCCACTAACGGCAACACCATTGAGTTGAAGATATTCACCAGCACTTAATCTACCATTAGCGTCTATGTTCCCATTAGAATGAATATAATTAGAATTGACATTTCCTGATGCCCATACATATGCTGTGTTTAACGTGCCATTAGCATCTATATTTCCGGTTGATTTTAAATAACCACCATATATACCCGCAGATGTTTGAATATTTTTACCCCCATATGCCTGTATAGTATTAGCATCAGTCATATTCCATCCACCACCCCATTTCTGGAAATACACACCACCATCACCCATTGTTCTGAACCAGTTCTGCGTGTAGGTTTCACCACGTGACGTGAGCGTAGTACCTGAAACAGTGTTATTTGAATTGATAGTTCCATTTACTTGAGCATTACCTCCAACGTTCAAATTTACTCCAATATTTGTATCTCCGGTAGAATGCAATGTGTTTGTAGTTATCGTTCCTGCTGCTGTTATATTTCTGGCATTATTTATATCCTGATTACCCATGTTTAAATTACCTGTCATAGGTAATGTGCCATCACGACGTAAATACACTGAGTACATAGAAGAATCGTACCCAACACGATACGCCAGTAGACCCGCTGCAGTAATATTATTGAAAGCTGATGATGTCTCGGTCCATGCGCCCTGCAAACCTGATACTAAAGCTGCTGATTGCGTCATTCCACTATCAATACCAGCAACTTGCATTGCCTTTCCTAACAAGTCATAACGATACCTCCCGCCTTCCAGCCAAGGCGATGTTGTTGTAATCAGACCATTGATAACAAAGTTAGGAGCTATTCCTGAACGTTTTAACACTATCTTGTAAGAAGACTTTTGCATGTTGATGCCTGTATAACTCACAGGCAGCAATCCTTCATTCACCAAAGTCTGATATGTAATTTCACAACTATTACCAGAACATACCCTTGGCCCCGGATCACTGGACTGACTGCTACTTGAAGAAAGTGTTGATAATCTGTCATAGTGGATACTAATATAGCGATTTACCGCCTCTCCTACCTGTTTTATCTGATTACCAACAGTATCAGCCATCATGTTTTCTTGATTAGTTTTCATGTCCTGAAATTTTACGAACGCCATCACTGTTCCAATACCCAAAACCAATGTTAGTTCCAATAAAGAAAACCCCTTACTATTTATTCCTTTCATTTTTATCATCCTCTTTGACCCCATCAT
>NZ_JANEWL010000202.1:0-1940 GCF_028069815.1 Citrobacter sp. Awk 2 | reverse complement strand
CCCTTAGACATTGTTCTGAATGATGGGCAATATGTGCCAGTTACAGCTTTGTTTCCGAGGATTTTTTCAATCGTCGATGGATTCCATATGCCTGGATTTCCTGTCAGCGTTTGAGTTTTTTTATCATTAAGAATTTTTGTAATTCCATTCAGTGAATGGCCTTTTAAACGTAGTTTGAAAATATATTTAATAGTCTTGGCGTGTTGAGGTAAAACTTCAAACCCCCCTCCATCTTCTGTTGCTTTTAACCATCTAGGGCATGATCGTGTTAAAAGCTTTCCATTCTTTTCCGCGTCCTCTCTTTTTTTCTGCCAGACAGACCGCATACGCTTAGACTTAATCTCACTCTCCTCGTTAGCGCGTTGTGCAATCAAAATAGCTTTAATTAGAACATAAGGATCATCCAGTGATTCCTCATTGTAATGCGTCTGATCAGATAAAGTTACAACTTCGACTCCCGCTTTTAAAATATGCCGTAGCCGTTCAGTAGCGTCACCTATTTTTTCTCTTGAAAGTCGGTCAAGACTCTCAACCAGCAAAACTGTACCTTTTTTGATGAAACCATGTTCGATTGCATCAAGAAAGTCTGATAGAGCGCCACGAAGAGCATTTACTCCATTAAAAGCGCTGAGCCCCAAGTCTTGGTAAGTCAGATTATCTAACTCATATTCAGGATTTTGGGCTATCCATTCATCAATTAGCTGATTCTGACGTCGGAGTGAATCACCATATTGCTGAATTGGCGCGGAGAATCGAATGTATGCAATGGCTTCTTTTTCATATCATAGCCCCTCTGTAATCTGAAAAGATACTCTCACGCCATAGACGTGAGTAATGTGAGTGCGCTCAATTTTTGAACACAATGATAAACTGCTAAGCGTATGGATGTAGATGCGTAGCAGTGTTATAGCTTGTAGGGAAGATAGATAATTTCATATTTCTATGAAGGTTAGTGACAAAATTTCCGCAGCTTGCACCCTGCAGGTATTCTCTCACTGTCGTTTCGTGCATCAACGTATAGTTTCTATTAACTCCGGTCCTTGATTTCCAACATTCCCAACGGCACGTGTTACGGCGTGCCATATAAATTTTTCAGCCGGCACGGCACCGTCGACTGCAATTTCCGCAGCTTCTTTCCCTCCAACATCCTGCCTCATCCATTCGCGAGCTGCATCTGGCGATAGTACTAGCGGTCGCCTGTCGTGAATATCAAGCAGTCCTTTGTCAGCTGCAGCTGTAACTATCAGAAAACCTTCTGCTTCATCACCTCGTTCAAATGGTGTGCTGCCAATTGCCGCTATGAATATTGGCTGACCATCGGTCCGATGAATGAAGTAGGGCTGTTTATTATCGCCTTCCTTTTTCCACTCGTACCAACCATCAGCAAAGCAAATTGCGCGGCCATGCTGCCAGAGCGGTTTAAACATTCTGCTGGTGGCCGCAGTTTCAGACCTTGCGTTAATTAGCGGTGTTTTATCCCACCACCCAGGGGCGTATCCCCAGATAACTGGATCAAGATGCAGTTGTTCATCACGTTCACTCAGAAGCAGAACTTTGGTGCCTGGCGCTACGTTGAAACGCCCGATGGGTTCTGGATCGTATGGAATATCGCGCTCAGCTTCATCTGAGAGCAGGGCGAGATAGTCTTCACGTGTCATTGACTGTGAAAAGCGTCCACACATAGAAACCTCCAGTTAACTGTCAGACTGAAAGTATAGGATATTGGTTAGTACGAGAGTATTTGAACCGCCACACCACTAATATTCCATTACGTCTTGCTACCTTTTCGAGGCTGTTATATGGGCGATAAACCACTACCCATTGTTACTTTTTTGGGGGCAAATTTGGGGGCAAAAATCAGTTAGGGGCATGATTTGGGGCGATGAAATGACTCATATTGCCTGTGATTGTCTAAATTCATTTTTTACTAACTGATTGAT
>NZ_JANEWL010000201.1:0-2032 GCF_028069815.1 Citrobacter sp. Awk 2 | reverse complement strand
GAACTCAGAAGTGAAACGCCGTAGCGCCGATGGTAGTGTGGGGTCTCCCCATGCGAGAGTAGGGAACTGCCAGGCATCAAATAAGTGAAGAAGCCCATCCTGACGGACGGGCTTTTTTGCGTCTGTGGGGAGTGGAAACCGCCGGATGTGGCATCCTGCCTTATCAGGCCTGCAGCTGAATGTATTTTGTAGGCCTGATAAGCGCAACGCATCAGGCACTCCCGACGGCATTTTGCCGGATGCGGCGTCCCGCCTTATCCGGCCTACAACGGCACCACAAGGTAGGCCTGATAAGCGCAGCGCATCAGGCACTCCCGATGGCATTTTGCCGGATGCGGCGTATCGCCTTATCCGGCCTACAACTCTCTACATTATTACCCGAGCACCAGTTTCAGTAGCGGATACGGTCGCCCGAGATCGTCTACTTCCGTGCGTCCTGTCACTTTAAAGCCCATCTTCTTATAAAACCCCACCGCTTGATCATTTTGTTCGTTAACGTCAGTCGTCAGTGTCGATGCTAACGATAAAGCATGTTCAATCAGCAGTTTACCGACACCGCTACCGCGCATATCCGGATCAACAAACAGAGCATCTATATGCTGCCCGGTCAGCAGCATAAATGCGACTGGCTCATCCTTTTCCGTTACCGCAACCCAGAGCGGAGCCTCTGGCAAAAACGAACGTACCAGCTCTTCCAGCTCAATTCGGTAATCAGGTGAGAGAAAATGGTGCGTGGCATCGACTGAACGACACCAGATAGAAACTAACTTCTCGCCTTCGTCCCGGCGTGAACGACGAATGGTCAGGGCCATAGCATTCTCCTTTTATGTTAACTGCACTATTCTACAGCAAGGAACCGTGAAACTTTCTCAACTTGAACATGCAAGCTCGACATTCACATGATTCCTGGGTATCTTCAGCTATCTGGATGTCTAAACGTTTAAACGTATGTAGTGAGGTTATCAGGTTATGCCAATTCGCGTGCAGGACGAGCTACCCGCCGTCAGTTTCTTACGTGAGGAAAACGTCTTTGTCATGACGACATCCCGCGCTTCCGGCCAGGAAATTCGTCCACTGAAGGTACTTATCCTCAACCTGATGCCCAAGAAGATTGAAACGGAAAACCAGTTCCTGCGTTTGCTGTCGAACTCGCCCCTGCAGGTGGATGTTCAGCTGTTACGCATTGATGCCCGCGAGTCACGCAACACGCCAACGGAACATCTGAATAACTTCTACTGTAATTTCGAGGATATCAGCGATCAGAACTTTGACGGGCTGATCGTGACCGGTGCACCACTGGGCCTGGTTGAGTTTAACGATGTGGCATACTGGCCGCAGATTAAACAGGTGCTTGAGTGGGCTAAAGATCACGTCACATCGACGCTATTTGTCTGTTGGGCGGTACAGGCCGCACTGAATATTCTTTATGGCATTCCAAAGCAAACCCGCACAGATAAACTCTCTGGCGTTTATGAGCACCATATTCTGCATCCTCATGCGCTGCTGACGCGTGGTTTTGATGATGCGTTTCTGGCTCCGCACTCTCGCTATGCAGATTTCCCTGCTGCACTGATCAGGGACTACACCGATCTTGAGATCTTTGCGGAAACAGAGGAAGGGGATGCCTACCTGTTTGCCAGCAAAGATAAGCGTATTGCCTTCGTGACGGGTCATCCGGAATATGATGCCCACACATTGGGTAGCGAGTATTTTCGGGATGTAGAGGCGGGTTTAACACCGGAAG
This sequence comes from Citrobacter sp. Awk 2, assembly GCF_028069815.1. Lineage (NCBI taxonomy): Bacteria > Pseudomonadati > Pseudomonadota > Gammaproteobacteria > Enterobacterales > Enterobacteriaceae > Citrobacter > Citrobacter sp. Awk 2. Next base: position 288 of record NZ_JANEWL010000201.1, on the reverse strand, counting down.
TACCGTATAACTACTTCCCAAAAAATGATCCGCAAAACAAACCGCGAGCGACCTGGCGTAGTCATGGCAATTTGCTGTTTACCAACTGGCTCAACTATTACGTCTACCAGATCACGCCATATGATCTGCGTCACATGAATCCAACGCTGGATTAATCTTCTGCGGTAAACGATCCTTAAGCGTTTCAGCATGTTGAATCAGGCACCTTCGGGTGCCTTTTTTATTTCCGAAATGCACCTCACGGTGTAATTAATTTTTATTTTTATTGTTATCAATAGGTTAATTGAT
>NZ_JANEWL010000200.1:0-2151 GCF_028069815.1 Citrobacter sp. Awk 2 | reverse complement strand
TTCTTATTCTCTTAATCTTTAGTTATCAGCTCAAGCCGCATGGCTCTCTTGCAGAGGGCTAAAGGCATTATACAAATGGCTAAAAATCCTGTCAGTAGCCGGAAGTGCTAATTTAGCTCACATTATGAACAATTATATAAATGCGCACAAATACCTAATTGTGATCATTTATTGATTTCATTGTACTAGGTAGATAGTACGCGCAGTATTTAGTCAAAGTCGGGTGCCGTGGATAATACAGAATCCATTACCTTTCACTTCCAACTAATGCCCCATTTAGCACGCCTGTACGGCAATCTCAGGGCTTTCTCTGCCCTACCCTCATAATCACCTTATTTCATTCCAGAGTCTCTCCTTGTGGCATTGAGAGGCTTTATTATCTGGTCTAACCACTAATTGCTGTCACAAACGAGATTGGAAATGAAAACCCATACAATTCCCTCAAGTCTCGTGTCCATTGAAACTTTGATACTCATACTAACTTCCATGAGCAACAAATTTATTGTGATACGAGCAAGAGAGAGAAACAAACCAGTTTACTACTTATCATCAACCAGAAGTAATTGGAAGAAAGCAAAGTTAGATACAAACTTTCTCGACAATCACGCTGGTTGCAGATTCCAGGCCAGATTCGATACAGACACTATTTCTACTTTGTCTGAATTTCTGGAATCTCTTAAACCAACCTTAATAACCCTCTAAACAAGGACTGAAATAAATGAATTCTATTTCTTCACCTACTTCTCATGCAAGCTGTTCAACTTCTCAGGCTTCATATCCTGATGACTTAATCAATAGCACTCTTGTTTCATTATTCTACCTGACAAGTGATGGTGGATTTATGAGTAAGAATGGATATATGCCATGTCATCGGGAGAAAGATGGAAAGCTTCAGATTGAAGTAATAACCAATGACTATTCTTTCTGGATGAATGCGAAAGAGATTTCCCTTCGTCTTAATGAAATGCAACGCAGACGCTTAATGTCAGACCGTTCAGTTCACTACGCCATCGTTGATGGAAATGGGAAGTTTCGTTGCAACCATCGAATCAAATCGTGGAAAGAAATGCAACTGGAACAATACCAGGATATGTCCAGAGGTTGTATGCAATGAACTCACCTCACTACTTTTCAGCAAAAGCGCTGAATGATGAAATTATTGCCCGTCTTTTAAAAGATGAAGACCGTCTGGTTATCAGCAAAAGCTTTAGTGGTGACAAGCATTGTGGCTGGCATATCACAGCACCACGTTATCTATGGATAAAAGCAGGCGTTCATCCTGTCTGGATTCGTGAATCAAAGGGCAACAAACTACAGTCCAAAGTTGGAACTAAACGGATGGAACGAGCAAGGCAATTGCTTTCTTTATCTTTACAAGAAAACAAATCCATCTCTTTCACCCAACCACTTCCAGCACAAGTTTTTCATTCAAATTTGTGCGCATAAGGAAAAATACAATGTCTCAGACAAAACCAACGTTTAATGCGAAAACTACCTCTTGCGCGGTTCCATTGCCTACAGGCAAATGTGTTCAGCCAATGGCTACAAATAAACTTCCTCGTGAAACTCCAACTCCACAGAGTGATATCCCATATATGCAATATACAAGTAATGGAGTGTTGGTTGCACGATGAAAAGCAAACTCAGAAAGATGGTTAATAAAACCAAAACTCAGGCTGTCGTGAGTCGTAAAGCCAACCTGAAAACAAAACAACTTTCACACGTCTGCGAAGCAGAATACAAGGAGGCTGACAATGGCATTATCCAGAGCGCAGCATGAAGCAAACAAAGCTAATGGTGCGTATCACATTGACCGTCATGGGAATCGTGTTCCTCCTGCATTAGCCCGTTCTGCTCGTTCCACTGATGTAGTAACAGGTGTTCGTCATACTGCTTCAAATTCAGCTATTGATAAGGCTATATTCAATGACCCATTAAAGCTACAGATTATGTCTCTGCGGGCTTGTGGCCGTCATGCAGAGGCTGACCGTTTAGAGGGTGTTCACCCTAAGAAATAAGCACCAAAGAAAGGGCTACAGCACGTCGTGAGACGTTAAGCCCTGTCATTACCATTGTCCATTATTAAAACCCCTCAGAATGCCATAGAGCGCGTTTAATAATGGGTGATCATTACTTGATCATTATTACCAC
>NZ_JANEWL010000020.1:0-55942 GCF_028069815.1 Citrobacter sp. Awk 2 | reverse complement strand
GAGTTTTTTTTGTCCACTTGTTCAACTGCCTGTTTTTTAAACAGGCAAAATGATACAAATCACAAAAAAAACAAATTTATTTTTGCCGATTCTGCAACAACTTCGCCATATTAATGGAGTCGATCAACTGCGCACGATTCACCCTAGGCGAGTTTAAATCCATTACTTTTTGCCACATTGAAATCGCCTGTGCGTAATCAGCCTGCATAAACGCATCAGAAGCCAACAGCATCAGCGCGGTGACTTCATTGCCGTCCAGCGCCAGGGATTTATCTATCATTTCGCGCGTTTGCGGTGTCATATGCTGTCCGGCCTGGTAATACAATACCGTCGCCAACGCCGAATAGATTTCGGCGTTTTCACCCCGAAAACGCAGCGCCTGCTCATAGGCCAGCAGTGCATTGTGATACGCATTTTGCCAAAGATAATATTCCCCCAGTTGCGCCCATAACACACCGTCCTGTGGCGTGGCACGAATCTGCGACTGCAAAGAAAGCAGCTGTTTTTCCTGAATATTTTCATCAGAGAACGCGTGCAATGGGTCGGCCAGTCGTGCTTGCTCCTGACGGACAGCCTGCCATTTTGGCGTTAACAGATAACCTCCGATGCAGGCAATAACCATCATCACAACCGCGGTAACCAGCCGTTTTACCGGCATCGGACGAAACGGTGCCACGGCGCGTTCGGAGTGACTCATCGCTCGTCCTCCTCAGTACGCTGGCGCGATCTCACCCGCCAAATCACCGCGCCCATCAGCAGCAATAACACGCACGGTAGCGCCCATAGCAGCAGTGTTTGCTCATTCAGAGGGGGGTTATAACGAACGAAATCACCATAACGCGCGGTCATCCAGGCAGTGATCTCTGCTTCGTTTTTGCCCTCTTCAACCATGCTGTAAACCTGATGACGCATACTGACCGCCACTGGCGCATTGGATTCCAGTAAGTTTTGGTTTTGGCACTGCGGACACCGCAGTTGGCTGGCAATAAACAGCGCCTTTTCCTGCTGTTGCGGGTTTGCAAAGCGCCAGGTATCCACAACCTGAGCATGCGTGATGAAAGGTAGAAAAATCAGTAAGAGCATAAGTAACATCGTTTTGCCGGATGGCGGCGTGAACGCCTTATCCGGCCTACCAGGCTTTTCACTCGTAGGCCTGATAAGCGCAGCGCCATCAGGCAATAACTCATGGCGTTTCCTTCCCCGCCAGCCGCTCAGCAGCGCACCAAATACCATCAGCAGTCCTCCCCCCCAAATCCAGCGCACGCCGCTTTGCACGTATAAGCGCATGGCATAACGATCCTGCCCTGTTTTTTCGCCCATTACCGCATACCAGTCATGCAGCAGATTCCAGCGGATACCCGGCTCCATCATTTGCTGGCGACGCGCGGCATAGAAGCGCCGTTCGGGTTGAAGACTGCCGATACGTTTCTCATCCTGCCACAGCGTAATCAGCGCTTTTTCACTGGTGTAATTTCCTTTTGCTTCCAGACTGAGGCGCTCAAAACGGAAGAGATAACCTGCCAGCTCAACCTGCTGGCCCGGACTCAGATTCAGGCTAATCTCCTGACGACTGCCGCTGGAAAAGACGATCCCCGCCGCGAAAACCAGTACCCCACTGTGCGCTAACAGGGCCGGAAGCTGGCTTCGTAGCGATCCTTTCCAGCTTCTGATGGTTGCGATAACGATGACCGCCAGCATCAATAACCCAAACGGCAACGTGGCGCGGTTAAAGTACGGCGCGCCAACCGAGAGTCGCCCCCAGCCAAACAGACCGTAAATCATGGGATAGAGCGTGCCGATCAGCACAATCAGTAGCACCGCACAAAAAAGCAGTAACGCGACCAGAATTAACATCTCGCGCGACCAACCGCCGAAACGCGCCGTCTGGCGACCATCCTGTGCCCGCCAGGCGTACAGCCCGAGCGACGCCAGGCTTAAGACGGAAAATAGTGCAAACAGCGGCGCGGCGCGGACATTATCCAGCGCGAAAGCATGAACAGACACCAGGATGCCGGAACGCACAATCAGCGTCCCGAGCAGCGATAGAATCAGTGTGACGATGGCCAGCAGCAGCGACCAGTGACGGAAGAGCCCGCGCTGGCGTGAGACATACAAACTATGCAGCAATGCGCTGGCAGAAAGCCAGGGTAATAAAGAGGCGTTTTCCACCGGGTCCCAGAACCACCAGCCGCCCCAACCCAGCTCGCAGTACGCCCACCAGGAGCCGAGGATGATGCCCAGCGTCAACGCACACCAGCCGGGTAAAGCCCAGCGCCAGCAGACCCATGCAGTTTCTGCGCTAAAGCCGCCACGCAGCAGCGAAGCCAGCGCAACCCCAGCCGCAACCATCAATCCACCGTAACCCAGATAGAGCAAGGGCGGGTGGAGGATGAGCCCAAGATGCTGCAACATCGGATTAAGATCGCGTCCTTCAATGGCTGGTGGGAAGATGCGCACGAACGGATCGGACCACACCACGACAAACAGCAGCAGTAAGGCCAACATCATTGACAGGACGCAGAGCGTCAGCGGAAAAAGCGCGTCGGTATCACGCCGATAGCGAAGAGCGAACAGCGCGCTCCAGCCGGAAAGAAACAGCACCCACAGCAGCAGCGATCCTTCATGACCGCCCCACACCGCCGCCAGTTTTAGTCCCCACGGCAGCAGGCTATAGCTATGCTGAGCAACATAGACAACCGAGAAGTCGCTGGTCATAAAACAGAAGACCAGAATGGCAAAAGCGATCAGCTGTAGCGTAAATTGCGTCCACGTCCCCACGCAGGCCAACTGCATCACACCCTGCCAGCGCCGGCGGAGCCCCACCAGCGCGACAAGCGGGGTCAACACGTTGACCCCGAAACTTAACAACAGAGCCAGAAAACCGGCTTCAGGAAGGAAGACGTCCAGATATCACCTTACGCAACGGTTAGCTGTCCTGCATACAAAATAAAGAAACGCAGCAGTAAAACACCAGTCAGGCTGGCACCACATACCGCCAGTACGCCATGAAACGTTGAGCTACGATTCGCCCACGGTTTCAACAGCATCGGGAGGATCAGTCCAAGCCCTGCCACACCCAGCCAGAACCACCAGGTCCAGAACCCACCGCCCAAGGCAGCAGCCAGCGCGCGCATTTTGCCGTCATCACCCAGCGCCAGCCCGACAAAGAAAGCCGCCAGCAGGAAGATTTCCAGCCACACCACCGGCGTTTCCATACGGTGGACAAAGTGCGCTTCAGTGCTGTGTGGGTTACTACGATGGCGTAATGCCATGGCGATTAACGCCACTGCAGCACCGGAGGAGATCCCAGAAAACAGGAACAGTACCGGCAGGATCGGGTTATTCAGGAACGGGTAGGATTTCAACGCCGACAGCAAGAACCCGGTGTACGCCCCGAGCAGTACCGCCAGCACCAGCATCACCGTTTCAAGCATCCGGTGGAACGGTGCGATCAACGCCAGCAGTTTCGGCACAATGCTCAGGCGTGGAATGAAGCGCTGTTGTAAGGCAATCACCTCTTTTTCAAAGATTTTTGCCAACCACAGCACCAGCACCACCATGTACAACTGAAACAGCATGACCCCCATCGACATCACTGACGTGAAGCTGTAGTGGAACATCAGCTTCCAGAAAGTCCATGGACGCGTCAGGTGGAATACCAGGATCAGCAGTCCAAGAATAATGGCTCCCGGTCCCAGTACCAGCGTGGTGCGCAGCAACGTGCTGTCAGCACCGCCCGCTTCCGGGTGCAGCCGTCGTAACAATACCGACAGTGTCACCAGCCCGGCAGATATGCCTATCAGAAACAAATAGATGGCAATGGGCCAGTCCCACACCAGTGATTCAAAATGAAATGCAGAAGCGGGTGTCATTGGCTCACCTCCCCATATTTAAAGGGAACGCGGTAGACCTTCGGTTTCGTGCCCAGCGCCAGCTTGTAACGGTAGGTATTTTTCTGGTGCAACAACCGCGAGATTTCGCTGTTGGGGTCGTCCAGATTACCAAACGTCAGCGCTTTCGTCGGACATGACTCCACGCAGGCGGGCTGCTTGCCCGCTTTCAGGTTGGTTTTGCGGCAAAAATCGCATTTATCCGCCGTCTTGCTGACCGGATGAATAAAGCGCACGCGATAAGGACAGGCGGCGATGCAATACTGGCAACCGACGCACAGATCCGGGTTCACATCCACAATGCCGCTGGCGGCATCGCGGTACGATGCCCCCGTCGGGCAGACGTCAACGCAGGGCGCGTGATCGCAGTGCTGGCACGAGTGACGGAAGAATCGATACTTCACATCGGGAAACGTCCCCAGCGGTTCACTGCGAATGATCGTCAGACGCGAGACGCCTTCCGGTACGCTGTTAACTTCCCGACAGGCATCCATGCACGCGGTACAGCCGATGCATAATGACTCATCATGTACCATGCCGTAACGCACGCCATTAATGTTTAACGTCTTCGCTACGACGCGTCCCGCCGTCCCGCTAACAGCCACTAGCGCGCTGACGCCGGTGATAAACTGGCGACGAGAGCAACTCATGGATGCTCCTTAAGCAAGGGAATAGACGCCGGGTTAAAGTTTGGATTGTTACGCTGATCGCTGTGGCAATCGACGCAAATCTTGATCCGTCCTTTATCGCTTAGCGTCTGCATCGTGTCTTGCTTCGGATGCAGTGAGTGACAGCTGGCGCACGCTACTTTCGTCACGTGAACATCGTGCGGCCAGAACGCTTTTTGCAACTGCTCAGGCAGGTGACAGGACATACAGACGCTGTTCTGCTGCTCCACGTTGTACATCGGCTCGTTAAAGCGCATCACATCCTTCACCCCTTCACGGTGGTTTGGCGATGGCTGGCCGTGACAGTTGGTGCAGGTAACCGGCAGTTTATTATTTGGGTTGATGACTTCTGCATGTTTACCATGCATGCCTTCGGTATCCGGCTTGTGACAATCGAGGCACGCCGCATCCGGATTACGCTGTTGGGTGACCGTCCAGCGTTGATCTGACTCCTGCGGGGTTGGCGTGGCGGTTATCCCGCTCAGGCTCCAGAACAGACCTGACGCCAGCACCCCAGCAGTTAATAACGAACGTAATACGCTCATATTCACTCCGTTGAGTTATCCGCCCCTTGCGAGGCGGAATGGGGTTATTGGCTTAACAGACCGTTTTTACGCGCCTGATCTTCCCATTGCGGAATCACCGTTTTAATGAAGTCCTGCTTCTCAGCGTTGATTTGCTGCATGTTCAGACCAATCGCCTGCTGGGCTTTCTCTTTGGTAGAGATATCCGGCAGAGGGATTTCATGCGTGATGCCTTTGGTCGCCAGCAGACGGACCAGTTTGGTACGCGCATCAGCGGCTTTATCCATCGCGCTACCCAGCATCCGCAGACCTTCTTCCGGTGCGTGCATATGGATACCGTGAGAAGCAATCGACAGATCCCAGCGCCATTGTGCGTGGCGAATGTCTTCCAGAATCGGCTTCATTTCCGCTTCCGTCGCACCCGCATCCCACGCAGCCTTCGCTTCGAAGTGCGCATGTACCAGTTGATCTTCAACTTTGATTTTCAGGTCATGAATCGCTTGCTTACGCTCAGCAACCACTTTTTGCAGAGACGCTTTGTCCTGGGTGTGGCAGTTGGCGCAAGTCTGTGGGAAGTTGTCGAACGGGTTACCAATCTTATGGTCGGTGTAGATTTTACCTTCTGCGTTCTGCACTTTCGGCATGTGACAATCGATACAGGTCACGTTGTTCTTACCGTGAATGCCCGCACTCCAGGTTTCATACTCCGGGTGCTGCGCTTTCAGCATTGGGGTTTTAGACAGAGAGTTGGTCCAGTCAGAGAAAGCTATGTTGTCGTAGTATTTCTCCATGTTCTCGACTTTCATACCGTCATCCCATGGGAACTTAACGGCTTTGTTCTTACCGTCGAAGTAGTACTCCACGTGGCACTGACCGCAGACCATGGATTGCTGATCAAAGCGGCTGGCTTTTTCAAACGGTTTGCCAATGGTTTCCATCGCTCGCTCGGCATAAGGACGCGACAGCGTCAGTTCCGGTTTCCCTTTCGCAAAATCTGCTGATGCCGTGTTATGGCAGTCAGCGCAGCCGAGGTTGTTAACAATTTCCGGGCCGCCACGCGCCCATTTACCGTGGAAGTACCCATCTTCACCGTCTTTCTGGATCAGACGTGCCACATCCGGGCTTTTACAGCTCCAGCAGGCCATCGGCAACGGACCATCTTCAGCCGTTTTTGGCGCACCGGTACGTAACGTTTCACGCACATCGGTAACCGCATACGCGTGTCCACGCGGTTTGTTGTAATCGCGGGAGAAAGGATATCCCGCCCACAGGATCACCAGACGAGGGTCTTCTGCCAGCGCATCTTCACGGGCTGACTGTTCAGACGTGGCTTTCCAGGAGAGGTATTGATCGGGATGCTGAGGGGCGAAGGTTTCATTCTTCGCTTCAACGGTGACGGTCTTTGCGGGTACAGAGGTTTGCTCAGCGTGAACGGCAGTAATAAATAAAAACGGTAATATCAGGCTGAAGAAACGGCGTACGCGTGATTTTGTCCTTGCCATAGGGGTCTCATCCAGATGTCGCCATTATCTGCAATGGCGGTTCTTTTATTGTTTTCCATAACAGCAACCACACAATACTGTCATGACATTGCTCCGCCCTATTTGTAACAAGAAACCACACAAGAAATGTTGTTTTTAATCAATTGTAAGTGTATGTAAAATACCACTTTAGAGTTATTCACCCCCTCTAACCCCCTACTCTTTTGTCTATACCCGACACAGATCACCTTTTCAAAACTCTCTATATAACCGCATGTTATCGCGATGTTTAATCAATTTTTGCTAGTTCTCTTCAAAATTCAGTTTGCCGCTAATTTGCACAATTCGGTTATTGCGTGATCTGTCGCCCAAATACTAAACAAAACTTGCAAAGCCCCTACATTTAACGTTTGTGCGACATATTATTAACATCCTACAAGGAGAACAAAAGCCATGAGCCAAATACACAAACACGCTATTCCCGCAAATATTGCGGACCGTTGCCTGATCAACCCGGAGCAGTACGAAGCGAAATACCAACAGTCCATTACCGATCCCGACACATTTTGGGGCGAGCAGGGAAAAATTCTTGATTGGATCACACCGTACAGCCAGGTAAAGAACACCTCTTTTGCCCCTGGCAACGTATCCATTAAATGGTACGAAGACGGCACGCTGAATCTGGCAGCAAACTGCCTTGATCGCCACCTACAGGAAAACGGCGATCGCACCGCCATTATCTGGGAAGGCGATGATGCTACCCAGAGTAAAAATATTACCTATCGCGAACTGCATCGCGATGTCTGCCGTTTTGCTAATACCCTTCTGGATTTGGGGATTAAAAAAGGCGATGTCGTGGCTATTTATATGCCAATGGTCCCGGAAGCCGCGGTTGCCATGCTGGCCTGCGCCCGTATTGGCGCGGTACATTCGGTCATCTTTGGCGGTTTCTCTCCAGAAGCCGTTGCCGGACGTATTATCGATTCCAATTCACGTCTGGTGATCACCGCCGATGAAGGCGTACGTGCCGGGCGCGGTATCCCGCTGAAAAAGAACGTTGATGATGCGCTGAAAAACCCGAATGTGAAGACGGTTGAGCATGTCATTGTCCTCAAACGTACCGGCGGAAAAACGGACTGGAAGGAAGGCCGCGATCTGTGGTGGTCCGATCTTATCGAGAAAGCCAGCCCTGAACATCAGCCGGCAGAGATGAACGCGGAAGATCCGCTGTTTATCCTGTATACCTCTGGTTCAACCGGTAAGCCAAAAGGCGTGCTGCACACCACGGGTGGATATCTGGTTTACGCGGCAACGACCTTTAAGTATGTGTTTGATTACCATCAGGACGATATCTACTGGTGTACCGCTGATGTGGGTTGGGTTACCGGCCACAGCTACCTGCTGTACGGCCCACTGGCCTGCGGTGCCACCACGCTGATGTTTGAAGGCGTACCTAACTGGCCGACCCCGGCGCGTATGTCACAGGTCGTGGACAAGCACCAGGTCACCATCCTCTATACTGCACCAACGGCTATCCGCGCCCTGATGGCAGAAGGTGATAAGGCGATAGAAGGCACTAACCGTTCATCACTGCGCATTTTAGGTTCCGTTGGCGAGCCGATTAACCCGGAAGCATGGGAGTGGTACTGGAAGAAGATCGGTAACGAAAAATGCCCGGTCGTCGATACCTGGTGGCAGACCGAAACCGGGGGGTTCATGATCACCCCACTGCCGGGTGCAACCGAGCTGAAAGCCGGCTCGGCAACGCGTCCATTCTTTGGCGTACAACCGGCCATCGTTGATAACGAGGGCAATCCGCAGGAAGGGGCGACCGAAGGCAACCTGGTGATCACCGACTCCTGGCCGGGTCAGGCGAGAACACTGTTTGGCGATCACGAACGCTTTGAGCAAACCTACTTCTCTACCTTCAAGAATATGTACTTCAGCGGCGACGGCGCACGCCGTGATGAAGATGGTTATTACTGGATAACCGGACGCGTGGATGACGTGCTGAACGTCTCGGGTCACCGCCTGGGTACAGCAGAAATCGAGTCGGCGCTGGTGTCGCATCCAAAGATTGCCGAGGCCGCCGTGGTCGGCATTCCACATAGTATTAAAGGCCAGGCCATTTACGCCTACGTCACGCTGAATCACGGCGAAGAGCCGTCACCTGAGTTGTACGCCGAGGTTCGCAACTGGGTACGAAAAGAAATTGGCCCGCTGGCAACGCCAGACGTGCTGCACTGGACCGACTCACTGCCGAAAACCCGCTCCGGCAAAATCATGCGCCGCATTCTGCGTAAAATCGCGGCGGGCGATACCAGCAATCTGGGCGATACCTCAACCCTTGCCGATCCTGGCGTGGTAGAGAAACTGCTCGAAGAGAAGCAGGCCATCGCGATGCCATCATAACAAAGTCCTGAAAATGCCGGATGGCGACGCGAAAGCGTCTTATCCGGCCTACAAATCTGACCCTACCCTCTCTTCACCGGGGGGGAAATATAAAAAAACCTCCCCCAAAGGATTTCGTGTTACAGGAAGGCGGCAAGCGAGCACATCCCCAGGAGCATAGTTCACTATGTGACTGGGGTGGGCGAGTGCGGCCAACGAACCTGTAGCGCGAAAGACGCAGGGGGACCTCTGGAGAGCTCTGTGATGAATGACCAAATTTATCAGCGGATAGAAGACAGTGCGCGTTTCAGGGAGTTAGTTGAAAAACGGCAACGGTTTGCCACTATTCTGTCCATCATCATGCTGGCAGTTTATATCAGCTTTATTTTACTGATTGCTTTTGCACCTGGCTGGCTGGGCACCCCACTGCATGCGGGAACCAGCGTTACCCGAGGTATCCCTATTGGCGTCGGCGTGATCCTTATTTCCTTTATCCTGACCGGGATCTACATCTGGCGGGCAAACGGTGAATTCGACCGTCTTAACAACGCGGTTCTGCACGAGGTTAAAGCATCATGAAGAGAGTCCTGACGGCGCTTGCCGCCACGCTGCCCTTCGCTGCGAACGCGGCGGATGCTATTAGCGGTGCAGTCCAACGCCAGCCAACGAACTGGCAGGCGATTATCATGTTCCTGATTTTCGTCATCTTTACGCTCTGTATTACCTACTGGGCGTCTAAACGTGTGCGTTCGCGTAATGACTATTACACCGCAGGCGGCAACATTACCGGCTTCCAGAACGGGTTAGCAATTGCAGGCGACTATATGTCGGCGGCCTCGTTCCTCGGGATTTCCGCACTGGTCTTTACCTCAGGATATGACGGGCTGATTTACTCGCTCGGCTTCCTCGTCGGCTGGCCGATCATTCTGTTCCTGATTGCTGAACGTCTGCGTAACCTCGGTCGCTACACCTTTGCCGACGTGGCCTCTTATCGCCTGAAGCAAGGTCCCATCCGTATTCTGTCAGCATGTGGATCGCTGGTGGTGGTCGCGCTGTATCTGATCGCGCAGATGGTTGGCGCAGGCAAGCTGATTGAACTGCTGTTTGGTCTGAACTATCACATTGCCGTGGTGCTGGTTGGCGTACTGATGATGATGTACGTGCTGTTCGGCGGCATGTTGGCGACCACCTGGGTGCAAATCATCAAAGCGGTACTGCTGCTGTTCGGTGCCAGCTTTATGGCTTTCATGGTCATGAAACATGTCGGCTTCAGCTTCAACAATCTGTTCACTGAAGCAATGGCGGTACACCCGAAAGGCTCCGCAATCATGAGTCCAGGCGGGTTGGTTAAAGATCCGATATCCGCGCTGTCGTTAGGCCTCGGTCTGATGTTCGGTACGGCAGGCTTGCCGCATATTCTGATGCGCTTCTTCACGGTCAGCGATGCCCGCGAAGCGCGTAAGAGTGTGTTCTATGCGACCGGTTTTATGGGTTATTTCTACATCCTGACCTTTATCATCGGCTTTGGTGCCATCATGCTGGTCGGTGCAAATCCGGCGTATAAAGATGCTGCAGGCGCGCTGATCGGTGGTAACAACATGGCGGCAGTGCATCTGGCTAACGCGGTGGGCGGTAACCTGTTCCTCGGCTTTATCTCCGCCGTAGCATTTGCCACTATCCTGGCGGTGGTTGCAGGTCTGACGCTCGCGGGCGCATCGGCGGTGTCGCACGATCTGTACGCTAACGTGTTCCGCAAAGGCGCGACCGAACGTGAAGAACTGCGCGTCTCGAAAATTACCGTACTGGTATTGGGTGTCATTGCCATCGTGCTCGGCGTGCTGTTCGAAAATCAGAATATCGCCTTCATGGTAGGTCTGGCATTTGCCATCGCGGCAAGCTGTAACTTCCCCATCATTCTGCTCTCCATGTACTGGTCAAGACTGACCACGCGTGGTGCCATGATGGGCGGCTGGTTAGGTCTGCTGACTGCCGTTGTGCTGATGGTACTTGGTCCAACAATTTGGGTACAAATCCTCGGTCACGAAAAAGCCATTTTCCCGTATGAATATCCGGCGCTGTTCTCGATAAGCGTTGCATTCCTCGGGATCTGGTTCTTCTCTGCCACGGATAACTCAGAAGAAGGTAACCGTGAGCGTGAGCAGTTCCGTGCGCAGTTCATCCGTTCCCAAACCGGGTACGGCGTGGAGCAAGGTCGCGCGCATTAATCTCACTTATCCTCCGGCTTTCGGGCCGGAGGATATCACCGAATCTCAGAACATCACCCTCGCAACCAGCGGTGCAACCAGCACCATCACCACACCGGACAGCATCATCACCAGACTTGCCACTACGCCTTCCTGTTGACCAAGCTCATAAGAGCGAGCCGTACCTGCACCGTGCGATGCTGCGCCAAACCCTGCCCCTTTGGCCATACCTTCGCGGATAGAGAGTCGTAAAAACAACACATCGCCGACCGCCATACCGAATACACCGGTCACCACCACAAACAACGCCACCAGATCTGGCTGCCCACCCAAGGGTTCTGCCGCTGCCAGCGCAAAAGGCGTAGTGACGGAACGTACCGCCAGGCTACGTTGGATCTCATCAGGCAGCATAAACAGACGCGCCAGCCACACGGAACTGGTGACAGCCACCAGCGTCGCCGTGATTACCCCCGCCGTCAACGACATCCAGTGACGCTTAATCACCGCGAGGTTATCGTAAACCGGAACAGCGAAGGCTATGGTCGCGGGACCTAATAGCCACAGCAGCCAGTGTGATTCGCCAATATAGTTTTGCCAGGAGATATGGCCGAAGACCAGCATCAGCACCAGTAACGCTGGCGTGAGAACCAGCGGCATCAGCGGCAATTTGCGAAAACGGCGATACAGACGCTTGTTGGCAAAATAGATACCCAGCGTAATCACCAGACACAGCACGCTTAGCTGGAAGTTACTCACGGTTTAACCTGCTCATTTCATAGCGGTACACTTTATCCACAACCCACGCGGTTGCGCCGAGAACCATCAGCGTGCTTATCGCAATGACAGCAAAAATACGCCAGCCATCGACCAACAGCAGCTGCGTATAGTTGACGACGGCAACCACCGCTGGAACAAAAAATAGTAGCATTTCAGCCAGTAACCAGCGGGCACCGGCGCGTATCCAACTCAGCGGGATGATCCGACAGACAATCAGCGCCAACATCAGCACCATCCCCACCAGATTGGCGGGAAGCGGTAAATGCAGCCAGGAGACAAGATATTGAGCAAATACAAATAAACCTGCGTACAACAGCACCTGGACAGGTATCTGAAGTCGGTGAATGACAGCAGGCGTCACGCGGCTTATCGCCACAGCCATGAGGGTATGTCCTTAAAAAATAGAGAGCGCCAGTATAGAGAGCACCCGTCCAGGACTGAAATGAATTAAACTCATTGCAGGCATAGTCTTAAGGAATAATCATGGATATCAGAACACTGCGATATTTTGTTGAGGTGGTGCGTCAGCAGAGCTTTACCCGCGCAGCGGAGAAGCTTTTTGTCACCCAACCCACCATCAGCAAAATGTTGAAGAACCTTGAAGACGAGCTGAACTGCACGCTGTTAATCCGCGACGGACGACGGCTGTTGCTGACCGATACCGGACAGGTTGTTTTTGAGCGCGGTCTGGCGATTTTGGCCGAGTTTCGCCAGCTTGAAGCCGAACTTAGCGACATTAACCACCTGAACAAAGGGCTATTACGCCTTGGTATCCCGCCAATGGTCGGTATGTTGATGGCAGGTCCCATCAGCCTGTTTCGCCAGCGTTATCCCGGCGTTGAACTTAAAGTATCAGAGTTTGGCGGCTTAACCGTCCAGCAGGCAGTAATGAACGGTGATTTGGATGTCGCCATGACGGCACTTCCGGTCGAAGAAGAGAGTGGACTGGCAACCTTGCCGCTTTTCAGTCATCCGCTCTGCGTGCTGGTCCCGCGCTCGGGCCAGTGGACAACCTGCGAATCCATTTCCCCCGAGGCGCTGGCGGAACACCCACTGCTTATCTACAACGAAGATTTCGCCCTGAGCCGTCAGTTACTGGAACTGTTTAACCAGCACGATGTAAAACCCCGCATCGCGGTACGTAGCGGGCAGTGGGATTTTCTGGCGGCCATGGTGCAAGCCGGGGTCGGTATCGCCATTTTACCGGAGCCAATTTGCCAACGGCTGGACAAACAGACGCTGCGCTGGATTCCGCTGGAGAGCGATTTACGCTGGCAACTCGGCATGATTTGGCGTGAAGGTGTGTATCTCTCGCACAGCGCTCAGGCGTGGCTGACATGCTGCGAAGGGTTTTGGCTAACGCAAGAATCGTAAGTGCCGGATGCGGCGTAAACGCCTTATCCGGCCTACATCGCTATTGCCGGTCTTGTAGGCCTGATAAGCGTAGCGTCATCAGGCTCATTCCCCCGTACGGAGGTCCATCATTTCCCCCGCCCAGTTTTCCGGATACAACCCCGATTTAACATCACGATGAAACGTTGAAAAAGGCCATGACTTCACCTGCTGCACCCAACCGTGTTTCACAGGATTGATATAAATGTAATCCACATGCTGGCAATAATCGCGCTCATCACGAATGGTATGTTCCCAAAAGCGGGGTTGCCAGATATGCCTGGCGGATAACGATCGGGTGAAATGCTTTTTAATTTCCCGCCAACGAGAGGAAAAATCAGCGTCGCTATCAGGTAACGTCCATATGCAATGCATATGCTCAGGTAAAACCACCCACGCATTGATTTGAAAAGGCATAACCTTCTTTACCGCCGAAATAGCACAGCGAAGCTGGTTAATGTTGGATGTCAAAAGATGGCTTCTACGGTCCTGTAAATTCACCGTAAAAAACCATGTTCCACCGCTGATGTAATGGCGCCGATAGTTAGACATGTTTCCCCCTTTTCTCAACCGTATGGAGAAAAGAGGGAATCGACAAGAAAGATGGATTGGTTCAGGAAAGCCGCTCGCAAATTACACGATGAATAATTTTTTGCAGACCTGAAGGCTGTGCACCATCAGGTACATTCTTCGCCGGATGCGGCTAACGCCTTATCCGGCCTACATCGCTATTGCCGGTCTTGTAGGCCTGATAAGCGTAGCGCATCAGGCACACCTTTCGCCGGATGCGGCTTAACGCCTTATCCGGCCTACATCGCTATTGCCGGTCTTGTAGGCCTGATAAGCGTAGCGCATCAGGCACACCTTTCGCCGGGTGCGGCTACCGCCTTATCCGGCCTACATCGCTATTGCCGGTCTTGTAGGCCTGATAAGCGTAGCGCATCAGGCACACCTTTCGCCGGATGCGGCTTAACGCCTTATCCGGCCTATATCGCTATTGCCGGTCTTGTAGGCCTGATAAGCGTAGCGCATCAGGCACACCTTTCGCCGGGTGCGGCTAACGCCTTATCCGGCCTACATCGCTATTGCCGGTTTTGTAGGCCTGATAAGCGTAGCGCATCAGGCACACCTTTCGCCGGATGCGGCTTAACGCCTTATCCGGCCTACATCGCTATTGCCGGTCTTGTAGGCCTGATAAGCGTAGCGCATCAGGCACTACCGTTTATTGATTCTCAATCAACAACGCTTCCAGCAAATCCAGGTCGTGCAGCAGTTTTTGCAGCGTTTCGTTGCTGATTTCGCGCGTGGCGCGCAGGTGATACAGTTCTGCTCGTTCCGAACGCAATGCCGCCAGGCGGAAACGTCGCTCGAGATTCTCTTCTTGTAATGAGCTTTCCACATCGTTACGTCCATCGACGCGACGACGCAGGTTACCGATTACACGAGAACTCACTTCGGTCAGCAGTTGATTATCAATATTCTCTTCGCTGTCCGCCGCCAGACGCTCTTCCATTTTCTGGATAGCAACAATCGCGACTTCCGCCGTCGCAGCGCGGGCTATCCGTTCTTCTTTCAGTTGCTGTGAGTGATCTGCCACTTCCAGGTGTTGCAGCAGAATCGGTAGCATCACCACACCGACAAACAGCGAGAACAGGATCACGCCCGCGGCAAGGAATACTAACTCGTAGCGCGCCGGGAAGCCGCTACCATCCGGCAACAGCAGCGGGATGGAGAGCACACCGGCAAGCGTAATCGCCCCGCGAACACCCGCAAAGGAGGCGATCAGGATTTCACGCGTTGTCCAGGAGCCAAACTCCATGGGCTTTTTCTTCAGGAAGCGCAGACTGAATTTTTTCATCGTCCACAGCCAGCCAAAACGCACCAGCATCAGCGCCACGTAAATCAGCACGATATCGGTAAACAGCATCCAGGTTTCAACGTTCGGATCGGCTTCTGCCGCCACCAGCGAAGACTCCAGAATCCCCGGTAATTGCAGCCCTAACAGCAGGAAGACCATGCCGTTAAAGACGAACTCCAGCATTGCCCAGGTGCTGTTAGCACGTAAACGCATCGCCAATGGCGCACGACGCATTACGCCTGAACGGGTTATCGTCATCCCGGCTGCGACCGCCGCGAGGATCCCGGAAACACCGATGTGTTCGGCAATCAGATAAGAAGCAAACGGCAGCAGGAACAGCAGAACGATTTGCGTTGCTGGCTCATCACCACCCCAGCGGCTAAGAAAGCGCAGAGAGCGTCCATACAACCAGCTGACGACAAAACCAGCCAGGATGCCGCCAATCGCTACCTTGAAGAACTCAACCGTCGCTCCGCCGACGGTAAACACCATCGTCCCCATTGCCACGGCCACAGCAAATTTCAGCGATACCAGGCCAGACGCATCGTTCATCAACGCTTCGCCCTGCAGGATGCCCATGATTTTCTTCGGTATACGCCCCTCGCCTACAATGCCAGAAAGGGCAACGGCATCGGTTGGCGACAGCACTGCGGCCAGCGCAAAAGCGGGGATCAGCGGAATCCCCGGGACCAGCCAATAAATCATAAAACCAATGCCGACCACCGTAACCAATACGAGCGCCAGTGCCAGACCGAAGATCTCTCGTCCATGCTCCAGAAACTCTCGCGTTGGCGTTTTCCAGCCATCGGCAAACAGCAACGGCGGGATGAACAGAACCAAAAACAGTTCAGGGTCAAATTCCACATGCAAACCAAACGTCGGCCACGCCAGCAACGCGCCAATGGCGATCTGCATAAGGGGTAAAGGGAGTTGGAAGGGTAATACGCGAGTAAATACCCCCGACAACGAGACCACAAGGGTCATGATGAGTATGGTAAAAAAGATTTCCATGCGTTCCCTGTTTGCGATGTTTCTTATGATTAGTGATGAGAGGCGTCGTGCCTCAATTCTATCTACTCGAGAGTAACGCAAAAGACAACGAGTGTGTTCTGAAAATAAAAACGGGCGGCAAAAGCCACCCGTTTTCAGGATCAAGAGCGTATCGGGATTAAATAGCCCAACCGCCCGCATAGAATGCAACCAGCGCCACGGCAATCACCACCGTTCCGATATTCAGTTTGCGCCATTCGCCGGAAACAATACGGCCAATAACCAGAGTGGCAAAACCGATCATAATACCGGTAACGATATTACAGGTCAGCACGATAAAGACGGCGGTAATCAGTCCCGCCATCGCATCGACGAAGTCGGTAAAGTCGATTTTCGCCACGTTGCTCAGCATCAGCAGACCAACATACATCAGGGCCGGCGCCGTTGCGTAAGCAGGAACAAGGTAAGAGAGCGGAGAAAGGAACAGGATCAGCAGGAACAGAACACCTACGGTGATCGCCGTCAGACCGGTTTTACCACCTGCCGCGGTACCCGCTGCAGATTCAATGTAAACCGCCGCCGGAGCTGCCCCTACCAGACCAGAGAACACGCTGCTCAGGGAGTCCGTCGTTAACGCTTTGCCACCATCGATAATCTGACCGTCTTTATCCAGCAGATTCGCCTGACCCGCAACCGCGCGGATGGTTCCGGTCGCATCAAAGACCGCAGTCATAACCAGCGCCAGCACGCTCGGCAGGACGACAGGGTTCAGCGCTCCCATAATGTCCAGGCTGCCAATCAGAGAGTTACCTTCAGCATCACTCAAAGAAGGCATGGCGAAAATACCGGAAAAATGCACCGCGGGATCGAAAATCAGACCAACAACGGAAATACCAATAATGGTCAACAGTATGCCACCCGGTACTTTCAGTTTTTCGAGGCCAATAATCACCGCCAGACCAATCAGCGACATAATGACCGGGAAGGTGTCGAAGTCACCCAGCGCAACCGGCAGGCCGTCCAGCGGGTTCTTAATGACCAGACCAACACCGTTTGCCGCAATCAGCAGCAGGAACAGGCCGATACCAATACCGGTACCATGCGCAACGCCCTGTGGCAGATTGCGCAGGATCCAGCTACGAATACCTGTCGCGGAAATGATGGTAAACAGAACACCCATCAGGAACACCGCGCCCAGCGCAACAGGCACGCTAATATGCTGCCCCAGCACCAGACTGAATGCGGTAAACGCCGTTAACGAAATGGCGCAACCAATCGCCAGCGGCAGGTTTGCCCACAGGCCCATCACAATAGAGCCGACACCGGCTACCAGGCAGGTTGCCACAAATACAGCGGCTGGCGGGAAACCGGCTTTACCCAGCATGCCAGGAACCACGATAACAGAGTAGACCATCGCCAGAAACGTCGTTAATCCGGCAACGACTTCCTGTCGAACGGTACTGCCACGGTGCGAAATTTTAAACCAGGCGTCGAGTGAACCGCCGGTACGCGCTGAAGGCGTAGACATAGAAAACATCCCCTGAGAGTTTATTTTTCGTCATTATGCGTGCTGGACAATCCACTGCCTGCTTAACGTTTTCTCCCTGTGCCAGGTTTGCGTCAGTAGGGGTGTCGCAAAAAAGCAAACGTTTAGCTCCGCGCATAAAAAACGGGTGGTAAAAAAAAGCAAACGATTATCTAGCGATCATGTGCCGGTTTTCAACTGAACTTTGCCGCTTTTTACTCATTTCTTCTTATAACGCACAAGAAATAGCCAGTCGATGCGCAAACGTTATCGTCAATGCGCAATCTGGCAACAAATTTCGCGCAGTTATTACAACCTCGACAGTTACCTTTCACGTTCACTCGCGCAAAAAAATGGATGAAGATGCGGAAAATTTTTCGGCTAAAAAATCACCAATTGACTGGTAAATAGACGGGGGTGGCATACACTTACCTTATCAACACAAGCCGGAACCTCCCCTAATGTGCTCGACTGAGGGGTGTTGATGTCGGGGGAAACCCTCCCGTGAACCAGCGGGATAGAGTGAAAGACAAAGACCGGAACCAAACTAAAGCGCCCTCTGTGGCGCTTTAGTTTTATACCCGTCACATATTTCAAACCCATCAATCATCTTCCAGCAGGCGCGCCCCGGTTCCCTGCTCGCCAAGCTGGTCGCCTGGGTTACGCAACGGGCAATCGCTGCGCGATAAACAACCGCAACCAATACAACCATCCAGCTCATCGCGTAATGCCACCAGAGTATGAATACGTCGGTCCAGTTCTTCACGCCATTGCGACGAGAGCTGCTTCCACTCTTTGGCACTGAGTGAATGCCCTTCAGGTAATACCCCTAACGCATCACCAATAGTTGCCAGTGGGATCCCGATGCGTTGAGCAATCTTGATAATCGCAACATAACGCAACACATCACGTTTGTATCGACGCTGATTGCCACTGTTGCGCATACTGCTGATTAACCCTTTGCTTTCATAGAAGTGCAAAGTTGATACCGCTACACCGCTACGTTTTGCGACTTCACCTGGCGTGAGCAGCGCTTTTATCCGGGGTAATTTCTTTTCCATAAATCGCTTTACCTCAAGTTAACTTGAGGAATTATACTCGCCCACAGACAAAACGACGAATCGAATACTGAGAAAGAGGCAGCCCTATGTCCCATCAGCAGATAATTCAGACCCTTATTGAATGGATTGATGAACATATCGATCAACCGCTGAACATTGAGGCGGTGGCGAAAAAATCAGGTTACTCGAAGTGGTATTTACAGAGGATGTTCCGCACGGTGATGCGTCAGACGTTGGGTGACTATATCCGCCAGCGCCGACTTTTGTTAGCCGCCGTGGAACTACGGACGACCGAACGACCTATTTTCGATATCGCAATGGATCTCGGCTATGTGTCGCAACAAACGTTCTCACGGGTGTTCCGTCGCGAGTTTGATCGCACTCCCAGCGACTACCGTCATCGCCTGTAAGATTATTGCCCGCTCTGCGTCAGTATGGCGGGCGAGCGCTGTAGCCAGTGCATAAACTCCTGCGGCGGTAACGCTTTCGCAAAGTACCACCCCTGACAATACTGAACGCCACGTTCAAGCAGCCATTCAATTTGATCTGCCGTTTCCACCCCTTCAGCAATTGTCTTCAGATGTAAGCTTTGCGCCATCTCGATGATATGTTCGGCAATCAGGTGGCTGGTACTGTTGGTCGCCAGCGTACTAATAAAAGATTTATCAATCTTCAGGATATCCACGTTCAGTGCCGCCAGGTTGTGCAGATTGGAATATCCCGTCCCAAAATCATCAAATGCCACTTCATAACCTGCCTGACGGAATGCCTGGATTACCGGGGTCATTTTCTGCACATCAATAAATCCACGTTCCGTCACTTCGACTTTAATTTGCTGAGCAGCCACTGAGTAATCACGCGCTTTCTCAGCGATCAGGGCAATCAGTCGGGATGAATGGAAATCAGAAGCTGAGAGGTTAATTGAGATATAAATCTGGGGATGCGCAGAAAGAAAATACCCTAAATCATTGAACACTTCTTCGACCACGTAATCCGTGATCCTTTCAATCATGCCTTCTTTTTCAGCCAGCGGAATAAATTCCGTCGGGCTCATGACCTCACCTTTGCAACCTGGCCAACGCATCAGCGCCTCGGCCCCCACACATTGACCATTCTTGATATCGATGATCGGCTGGTAATGCAGGCGTAGCTGGCGCTTTTCCAGTGCACGTCTTAGCAAACGACGAGGGGAATGGTACTGCTGGCGCGTGCGCCACCACATCAACAGCATCAGAATGCTGCAGATCACTCCAAAGGGGACCGTTAGTGCGGCTTCGTGATAGAAATTTTGATGGACGCGATCGCTGGTAGTCGAAACAATAATCGCGATCGGGCGCTTCTCAGAACGAACGATGGTATAGAACCGATCGTCAAGTTGGAAGGTAGAGGCTTTACCGCGCACCAGTGGCAGAAATTGCTTAACATGCGCCTGATTGCTGGCGGAGAAGAAAGTATCCGTTATCGTGTCATAGACGCCCCACAATAGGCCAGGGTCATCTGACATGACTTCGCTGTAAGATAATGGGTTAATGACTACGACGTAGTTTCCTCTTTGCATATACGTCATGTTGTAGCCAGAGAAAAAAGGCGTATCGCGATAGTAATAGATCGAAACGTCCGGCGTACGTTTATAGTCAGCGGTTGGCATAATATAGGGAACTGACGGCGCCATCGACGTAGAGCACAAAAAATGATCAGCCTGTGCATAAATTAGCTCGCTGATATATAAACGCCCGCGAATAATATTCAGCATACTTTTCTGATGTGCAGGGGTACACATCTTGCCCTGATACAGTTGAGCCATATCACGCGCTAAATCGGCTTGCTGGATCACTAGTTCCGTTTTATTTAACACCAGTTGAGCAAAAGAGCGGAGTTGAGTGCGGGTTTCGGACATCGCCCGGATATGAGCAAACCATAGCGCCAGCACCACGGGGAGCAATACCACCGTGAGCGTGCCGAGGAGCTTCAGCATCTTGCTTTGCGCACTGAGATTCATGTCAGCCCTATTTCCCTGTTTCGTATATGCCAGTACCCATCAAGGCAGGATGCTATAAACACCAGCTGGTTAAGTTGCATGAATCTATCAACATTATCAACAGACGTCTCTATGTAAAAGTCTGATAATAGTGGATGATGATATTATTTTCCCGTAAGGCAAACTTAAAGTTACGCTTATTTTGCAACATCATTATCAAGAAGGAGTAATGTTTTACACGCGTTATACTGACGGCACGTATAAAACACATTAACTTTTTTAACGATTAATTTCGGATAAAGAAAACAAGCAACACGAATGCATCTTACATAACGCATAATTTATTATTCGTTTATGAACCCAAATAACCACACAACTACAATGGGTAATGACAGGCAAAAATAACGTCAGATACTGGTGAACAAACGAGCGGTTGTGATATAGTTCACATAATTAATGTAACAGAAACATTGTTTCATTCATGTTATTGCCCGTCGATAGCCAGAGTACCACACCCTCTGTGAACAACCCCGCGCTGTCCTGGGCATCAAGACTTTCTGAGGACGTTTTTCATGGCAACAATAACAACTGGCGTGGTTCTTCTGCGGTGGCAACTGCTCAGCGCAGTACTGATGTTTTTAGCCAGTACGCTCAATATTCGTTTTCGTAAATCAGATTATGTTGGACTGGCCGTTATCAGTAGCGGTTTAGGGCTTGTTTTTGCCTGCTGGTTTGCAACCGGATTACTCGGTATCACCCTGGTAGATGTATCCACTATCTGGAATAACATCGAATCCGTGATGCTCGACGTGATGAGCCATACTCCGCCAGACTGGCCGATGGTGTTGAACTGATAACAGAAAGGAATGGGGTTACCCCGACACTGGGGCAACCCTGATTAACGAAATAAAGCAGAGGGATTAGAACGGAATATCGTCGTCGAAATCCATCGGCGGTTCGTTAGACGGTGCTGCCGGAGCGGATTGCTGCGGGCGAGACTGTGCGCCACCGCTGAACTGGTTGCCGCCTTGTGGCTGCTGAGGCTGACCCCAACCACCCTGCTGCTGACCACCACCTGCCGGTGCGCCGCCGCCCTGACGACCACCCAGCATTTGCATGGTGCCGCCAACGTTAACAACGACTTCAGTGGTGTATTTTTCTACGCCGGATTGATCGGTCCATTTGCGAGTACGCAGTTGGCCTTCAATATAGACCTGAGAACCTTTACGCAGATATTCGCTGGCGACTTCCGCCAGTTTGCCGAACAGCACAACACGGTGCCACTCAGTCTGCTCTTTCATTTCGCCGGTCGCTTTATCACGCCAGGATTCGGAAGTAGCCAGCGTAATGTTGGCAACTGCGCCACCATTCGGCATATAGCGTACTTCCGGGTCCTGGCCCAGATTACCGACGAGAATCACCTTGTTTACGCCTCTGCTGGCCATGATCGTGTCTCCTGAAAAACGTTACTGAATAAGTGTAAGCGCGGGATTGTAGCATTTCCAATAGCGCTTTTACTACGTTGCGAAGTTGATTCCAGTAAACAACCTCAGCCAGACATTGTTGCACAGACGCCTGTGTTTTGCATTCCAATACTGTATATCCATTCAGGTTGGGTTGTGTCATAATTAACCGTTTGTGATCGCCGGTAGCACCATGCAGCCAGGCAAAAAAGCGTTTAATCCGGGAAAGATGAATGGATAAGATCGAAGTTCGGGGCGCCCGCACCCATAATCTCAAAAACATCAACCTCGTCATCCCGCGCGACAAGCTGATTGTCGTTACCGGGCTTTCGGGCTCAGGCAAATCTTCGCTCGCTTTCGACACCTTGTATGCCGAAGGGCAGCGTCGTTACGTTGAATCCCTTTCCGCGTACGCACGTCAGTTTCTGTCGCTGATGGAAAAACCGGACGTCGACCACATTGAGGGGCTCTCTCCCGCCATCTCAATCGAGCAGAAATCGACGTCGCATAACCCGCGATCCACGGTTGGGACAATTACCGAAATTCACGATTATCTGCGCCTGCTGTATGCCCGCGTTGGCGAGCCACGCTGCCCGGATCACGACGTGCCGCTGGCGGCGCAAACGGTCAGCCAGATGGTAGACAACGTCCTGTCGCAGCCAGAGGGCAAACGCCTGATGCTGCTGGCACCAGTAATTAAAGAACGCAAAGGTGAGCACACCAAAACGCTGGAAAACCTGGCAGGCCAGGGCTATATCCGCGCACGTATTGATGGTGAAGTGTGCGACCTTTCCGATCCGCCTAAGCTTGAGCTGCAAAAGAAACACACTATCGAAGTGGTGATTGACCGCTTCAAGGTACGAGACGATCTCACTCAACGTCTGGCCGAATCGTTTGAGACCGCGCTGGAGCTTTCCGGTGGTACGGCAGTGGTCGCTGATATGGATGACCCGAAAGCAGAAGAGCTGCTCTTCTCCGCCAACTTCGCCTGCCCTATTTGTGGTTATAGCATGCGCGAGCTGGAGCCACGGTTGTTCTCGTTCAACAACCCGGCAGGCGCGTGTCCGACCTGCGATGGTCTTGGCGTACAACAGTACTTCGACCCAGACCGTGTGATCCAGAACCCGGAACTGTCGCTGGCAGGCGGGGCGATTCGTGGCTGGGATCGCCGTAATTTCTATTACTTCCAGATGCTTAAGTCTCTGGCTGAGCACTATCAATTCGATGTAGAAGCCCCGTGGGCCAGCCTGAATCCTACGGTCCACAAAGTGGTGCTATACGGTTCCGGCAAAGAGAATATCGAATTCAAATACATGAACGATCGTGGCGATACGTCCGTACGTCGCCACCCGTTTGAAGGTGTATTGCACAATATGGAACGTCGCTATAAAGAGACGGAATCCAGTGCAGTCCGCGAAGAGTTAGCCAAGTTTATCAGTAACAGACCTTGCGCCAGCTGTGACGGAACCCGTCTACGCCGGGAAGCTCGTCACGTGTTTGTCGAGAATACGCCATTGCCTGCGATTTCCGACATGAGCATCGGCCATGCAATGGATTTCTTCAACAGCCTGAAACTTGCAGGTCAACGGGCGAAGATTGCCGAGAAAATCCTCAAAGAGATCGGCGACCGCCTTAAGTTCCTGGTCAACGTAGGCCTGAACTATCTGACACTGTCCCGTTCAGCAGAAACACTCTCCGGTGGCGAAGCACAACGTATTCGTCTGGCAAGCCAGATTGGCGCAGGTCTGGTCGGTGTGATGTACGTGCTGGATGAACCGTCAATCGGTCTGCATCAGCGTGATAACGAACGCCTGCTCGGGACACTTATCCATCTGCGCAATTTGGGTAACACCGTGATTGTGGTTGAACACGATGAGGATGCCATTCGCGCCGCCGACCACGTTATCGACATTGGCCCAGGTGCAGGCGTTCACGGTGGTCAGGTTGTGGCCGAAGGGACGCTGGAAGACATCATGGCCGTACCGGAATCGTTAACCGGCCAGTACATGAGCGGTAAGCGTAAGATTGAAGTGCCAAAACAACGTGTTGCGGCTGATCCGGAAAAAGTGCTGAAGCTGACTGGCGCACGCGGCAACAACCTGAAAGATGTCACCCTGACGCTGCCGGTGGGTCTGTTCACCTGTATTACCGGCGTGTCCGGTTCCGGGAAGTCGACGCTGATTAACGACACATTATTCCCGATTGCCCAAACTCAGCTTAACGGTGCCACGCTGGCAGAGCCCGCGCCATACCGGGATATTCAGGGTCTGGAACATTTCGACAAAGTGATCGACATTGACCAAAGCCCGATTGGTCGTACACCGCGTTCCAACCCGGCAACCTACACCGGCGTGTTTACGCCAGTGCGCGAACTGTTTGCCGGCGTACCGGAATCCCGTGCGCGTGGTTACACGCCAGGTCGTTTCAGCTTTAACGTTCGTGGTGGACGCTGCGAGGCCTGCCAGGGCGATGGCGTGATCAAAGTCGAAATGCACTTCCTGCCAGATATTTACGTGCCGTGCGACCAGTGTAAAGGTAAGCGTTATAACCGTGAAACGCTGGAGATTAAGTACAAGGGCAAGACCATCCACGAAGTGCTGGATATGACGATTGAAGAAGCTCGCGAGTTCTTCGATGCTGTTCCTGCGCTGGCGCGTAAGTTGCAAACGTTGATGGATGTTGGCTTGACGTACATTCGACTGGGCCAGTCCGCGACCACGCTTTCTGGCGGTGAAGCCCAGCGTGTGAAGCTGGCGCGTGAGCTGTCAAAACGCGGTACCGGGCAGACGCTGTATATTCTTGATGAGCCAACAACCGGGCTACATTTTGCCGATATTCAGCAACTGCTTGACGTGTTGCATCAGCTCCGGGATCAGGGCAACACCATTGTGGTGATTGAGCACAATCTGGACGTGATTAAAACAGCCGATTGGATTGTCGACCTCGGTCCGGAAGGGGGTAGCGGCGGCGGCGAAATTCTGGTCTCTGGTACGCCAGAAACAGTTGCTGAGTGTGAAGCCTCACACACGGCCCGCTTCCTCAAACCGCTGCTGTAATAGCGCTGAACTTATCAGGCCTGCAGTATAGCCGTAAATATTGTAGGCCGGATAAGGTCTTGCGCCGCATCCGGCGAAACAGATCAGGGCTGCGCCAGTATCCGGCGTTTATTTTCCGGTAGCGTGTTCACCGCCTGCTGATAAGAGGCATCGACCAGATAATAAATTTGTGAATCCGGCAACGAGCCGTCCAGATACACCGTACTCCAGTGTGCTTTGTTCAGATGCCGGCTTGGCCGGACATCACTATGCTGCTGGCGTAACAACTCCGCCAGTTCTGGGCTGGTTTTCAGAGAGACTGCCGGGCGTTCTTCCACCTCTTTTACCATGGCAAAGAGCACATCTTCGACTTTGATTTGTGTGGCTTTCCAGTCACTGTGCACGCTCTGCTCCGCGCCTGTTTTCGCCATGCAGTATTGCAGCAACTCCGAATTCGTCATTTTTATTCCCCTTACCAGCAAGTCGCCTAATGAGAACATCATTTATTCAGTGTGCAGCAAGTCCGCAAAAGGTAAAAGCCGGTAACGTAAATTTGTTTAAAAAATCATCACCCCGCATTCGGTGACCTCAATACTCTGAATTTACGATCACCTCTTCGCCAAACCCTCCTGCCTGTGGCAGCGGCTTATAGGTAGAGTTAGAGGCGCGCAGAATACGAATCCCGCGGATACCGACATCGCGAGCGGCGGTGATGTCATTATCGGAGTCGCCGTAGAACATGCGGATATTTTTTTCCTGCAACCACTGCGTTTTGGTGTTCTGCCCAGGCTTGTCACCGGCAAAAATAACCGGGTTCATATTTGCAGACGGGATGTGGAAGTTATCAGATAGCGTTTTAGAGACCGTTTCGGTCTTCGTCGGGCTGCGTCCAGTCACGAAAAAGATACTGTCCCCACGACGCACGTGCATATCAATCAACTGCCGCGCTACTTCTTTCGGAATGCTGAATTCATCCCAACCGTTGTTCATTTTCTCCCAAAATGCTGGGTTTTTCAGGTAATCCTCGCTGTCCGGGGAGTACGTTTTTTTACCGCGCCAGAAGCCCGGGCTGGAAAAGAGAACCGTATCATCGATATCAAAGCCAACGGCCATCGGCGGGCGGCCCGTCAAACTATTTTCAATTTGTGCAACAGAGACCCAGTGAATGGGGGCCTGCTCAGCAAGTTTTGCAACGTTAGTACCTGGATTGAGCTGAGAAGGAGAAGAAACTAAAGCCTGGGCTGGCTGATTCAACGTGAACAATAAACAAACGGCACTCAGTGCCAAAGTAATCTTGCGCATATTTTTCCCTAAGTAGTCAGTTAGTTATGATTTTTTATTTAACAACTGGTCAAAAAACTATCTGACCTTACCCCCTGGGGGAAGGGAAAGGAAGGATTTTCTCTGGTTTTGTTACAGAAAAAGAGGACGATCACACTGGGAAACGTGCCTGATGGCGCTGCGCTTATCAGGCCTACAAATGAAAAATCCATATGCCTTTGTAGGCCTGATAAGGCATTTACGCCGCCATCCGGCACCTAATTACATTACTGCGGCAAATGCCTTCGCAACCCGCTTCACGTTGCCGTGATTCAAGCCCGCAACGCACATGCGTCCACTGGCAATCAGGTAAACACCAAACTCATCACGCAGGCGGTCAACCTGAGCCGCACTCAGCCCGGTATAGCTGAACATACCACGCTGTTGCAGCAGGTAGTCGAAATTACGGCCCGGAATCTCAGCGTTCAGCACGTTGACCAGTTCCTGACGCATCGTCAGAATACGGGTACGCATTACCTCAACTTCCGCCAGCCAGCTGGCTTTCAGCTCTTCATCACCCAGTACCGCGGCAACAACCTGTGCGCCAAAGTTTGGCGGGCTGGAGTAGTTACGACGAACCGTCGCTTTTAGCTGCCCCAGAACACGACTAGCGGCATCTGCGTCTTCACACACCACAGAAAGCCCGCCAACACGTTCGCCATACAACGAGAAAATCTTCGAGAATGAGTTGCTGACCAGAGTCGGTAAACCAGCACTCGCAATCGCGCGGATGGCGTAGGCATCATCTTCCATTCCGCCACCAAAGCCCTGGTAGGCAATGTCGAGGAACGGGATCAGGTCGCGCGCTTTCAGGATCTCAATAACCGCATCCCACTGTGCTGGTGTTAAATCCGCACCCGTCGGGTTATGGCAGCACGGATGGAGCAGCACAATGCTACGCGCTGGCAAGGTGCTCAATGTTGCCAGCAGGTCGTTGAAACGAACGCCATTAGTCACGTCGTCATACCATGGGTAAGTACTTACTTCGAATCCCGCACCTTCAAAAATCGCGATATGGTTTTCCCACGTCGGGTCGCTGACCCATACGCCAGAATCAGGGAAGTAACGCTTCAGGAAGTCCGCTCCCACTTTTAACGCACCAGACCCCCCCAGCGTCTGAATCGTTGCCACACGCTGTTGCTGGAGTACCGGATGCTGCGCCCCGAACAGTAGCGGCGCTATGGTATGGCGATACGTGTTCAGACCTTCCATCGGCAAATACAGCGAAGCGCCATGCGGCTTCGCATTGAGGCGGGCTTCCGCTTCTGCAACGGCTTTAAGTTGAGGAATAATCCCATCTTCGTTGTAATACAGACCAATGCTGAGGTTCACTTTGTCGCTACGTGAATCCTCTTTAAAGCGCTCCATGAGCGATAAAATCGGGTCGCCAGCGTAGGCGTCAACTTTTTGAAACACGTGTGGTTCTCCAGGTTTACAGGCAGTGGGATAAGAACACAATAAACCGGAAGCGGGAGAAGATCGAGAGGATGTTGCAGTTGGTGAGAATATTGCCGGATGGCGACGGTAGCGCCTGATCCGGCATATCAGGTAATTAATCGATATATTTCATCGCAACCCTTGATGTCAGGCGCGTGATAAGTTCGTAAGCACTTACTTTCGTCATCTCTGCGATGCGTTCCACAGGCAGGCCATCGCCCCACAGGATCACGGGATCGCCCGCTTTGTCCTGCGCCTCGGGGCCTAAATCAACGCAGATCATATCCATCGCAACACGACCGACAATCGGCACTTCACGGCCGTTAACCAGCACTGGCGTACCCGACGGCGCAGCTCGCGGATAACCATCGCCATACCCCATCGCCACCACTCCGAGACGTGTGTCGCGTTCGCTCTGCCATGTGCCACCATAACCCACTGGCTCACCAGCTTTATGCTCGCGCACGGCAATCAGGCTTGATGTCAGTGACATCACTGGCTGGCAACCAAAATCTTCTCCGATGGAGTGATTTTCCAGCGGCGATACACCGTACAGAATCAGACCCGGACGCGCCCAATCGAAGTGAGACTGCGGCCACAGCAGAATACCACCCGATGCGGCAATCGAACGCTGCCCCGGTTTACCTGCGCAAAAGCTATTGAAGATATCGAGCTGCTTTTCGGTCGCGCCACACTCAGGTTCGTCGGCACGGGCAAAGTGGCTAACGATATTGACCGGCTGGCGCACGTTTTCACATTGCGTCAAGCGCTGATAAAACGCCTCAGCCTGCTCCGGGCGTACGCCCAGGCGGTGCATACCCGTATCGAGCTTCATCCAGACAGTGACAGGTTCAGTCAGTTCGGCCGCTTCCAGAGCATCAAGCTGCTCCTGGTTATGTACGGCAGTATGCAGACGCTGCGCGGATATCGTCGGCAAATCGGAAGCATCAAAAAATCCCTCCAGCAGCAGGATGGGTTGCGTGATCCCTCCCGCGCGTAGCCGCAGGGCTTCTTCAAGACGAGCGACACCAAAAGCGTCCGCATCCGGGAGCGTTCGCGCGGTCTCTAACAGACCATGGCCGTAAGCGTTCGCTTTCACGACCGCAACCAGTTTACTGGCAGGTGCCAGTTCACGCAGACGTTGCAGGTTGTGTCGCAGAGCGCGGCGGTTAATGACAACAGTTGCCGCTTGCATTTTAATTCCTTAATAAAAGAATCGCCTAAATCATTCGTGTTGCAGAAAGGCGACAAGCCTGAGAATCCCCGGGAGCTTAGTAAACTAAGTGACCGGGGTGAACAGGCGTAGCCAACGCATCTGCAGCATGAAGGATGACGGAGATTTATTCGTCGTCGTATTGTGGGCCCGCATAATTATCGAATCGCGACCACTGTCCGTTAAACGTCAGACGTACCGTACCGATTGGGCCGTTACGTTGCTTACCAATAATGATTTCTGCGATCCCTTTCAGGTCGCTGTTTTCGTGATAAACCTCATCACGATAGATAAACATGATTAAGTCGGCATCCTGCTCAATAGAGCCTGATTCACGCAAATCTGAGTTGACCGGGCGCTTGTCAGCACGTTGTTCCAGAGAACGGTTAAGCTGTGACAGCGCCACCACCGGCACATGCAGTTCTTTCGCTAACGCTTTCAGCGAGCGGGAAATTTCGGCAATTTCCAGCGTACGGTTATCGGAAAGCGACGGTACACGCATCAGCTGCAGGTAGTCGATCATGATAAGTCCGATACCGCCGTGTTCACGGGCGATACGGCGTGCGCGCGATCGCACTTCCGTTGGCGTCAGACCGGAGGAATCATCAATATAGATGTTTCGTTTCTCCAGCAAAATACCCATTGTTCCGGAAATCCGCGCCCAGTCTTCATCATCCAGTTGACCGGTACGGATTTTGGTCTGGTCCACGCGCGAAAGCGAGGCCAGAGAACGCATCATGATCTGTTCTGAGGGCATCTCGAGACTGAAGATAAGAACCGGCTTATCCTGCAACATCGCCGCATTTTCGACGAGGTTCATCGCAAATGTCGTTTTACCCATCGACGGACGTGCCGCGACAATAATCAAGTCCGACGGCTGTAGACCCGCGGTCTTTTTGTTGAGGTCGTCATAGCCGGTATTCACCCCGGTGACGCCGTCGTGCGGCTGCTGGAACAACTGTTCAATACGCGCGACGGTGGCATCAAGCACATCGGTAATATTTTTCGGGCCTTCGTCTTTATTGGCGCGGCTTTCGGCAATTTTAAAGACACGGGATTCCGCGAGATCCAGCAGGTCTTCACTGGAGCGTCCTTGCGGATCGAAACCCGCTTCCGCAATCTCATGGGCCACCGAAATCATGTCACGAACAACGGCGCGTTCGCGGACGATATCAGCATAGGCGCTAATATTCGCCGCACTTGGCGTGTTTTTAGATAACTCAGCCAGGTATGCAAAACCGCCGACGCTGTCCAGTTGCCCCTGAACTTCCAGCGACTCTGCCAACGTAATCAGGTCGATAGGTTTTCCCATCTCCTGCAGGCGATGCATTTCGGTGAAAATATGCCGATGTGGGCGGGTGTAAAAGTCCTCCGCAACCACGCGCTCGGCCACATCGTCCCAGCGTTCGTTATCCAGCATTAAACCGCCCAACACCGACTGTTCCGCTTCAATCGAGTGCGGCGGTACTTTCAGCCCGGCGACCTGCAGATCGCGCTCACGAGCATCAGTCTGTTGTTTGTTGAAGGGTTTATTTCCTGCCATAGTGAATGGAGTTACCGAGATAATGATTGGGTCGAAAGATTACCACATTTCTGGAGGAAGCATGGCAACACGTATTGAATTTCACAAGCACGGCGGCCCTGATGTACTGAAGGCTGTGGAGTTTACGCCCGTTGACCCGGCGGAACATGAAATCCAGGTCGAGAACAAAGCGATTGGCATCAACTACATCGACACCTACATCCGCAGTGGACTTTATCCGCCTCCCTCGTTACCCAGTGGTCTGGGCACAGAAGCCGCAGGCGTGGTCAGTAAAGTCGGCAGCAAAGTGACGCACATTAAAGTTGGCGACCGTGTGGTGTATGCCCAGTCAACACTTGGCGCGTACAGCTCAGTGCACAACGTGCCAGCCGATAAAGCCGCCATTCTGCCTAATGCCATCTCTTTTGAGCAGGCAGCGGCCTCATTTCTGAAAGGGTTGACCGTTTTTTATCTGTTACGTAAAACCTACGAAATCCAGCCCGATGAGCCCTTCTTGTTCCATGCTGCAGCGGGCGGCGTTGGGCTGATTGCCTGCCAGTGGGCAAAAGCGCTGGGAGCGAAGCTGATTGGTACTGTTGGTAATGCGCAGAAGGCGCAAATAGCGCAGCAGGCCGGTGCATGGCAGGTGATTAACTACCGTGAAGAAAGTATCGTCGAACGGGTTAAGGAGATAACCGGCGGTAAAAAAGTACGGGTGGTATACGACTCGGTGGGGAAAGATACCTGGGAAGCCTCACTGGATTGCCTGCAACGCCGGGGATTGATGGTCAGCTTTGGCAACGCCTCCGGGCCGGTAACCGGCGTTAACTTAGGTATTCTGAATCAGAAAGGCTCGCTGTATGTCACGCGCCCTTCTCTGCAGGGTTACATCACCAACCGCCACGAATTAACGGAAGCCAGCAATGAGCTTTTCTCGTTGATTGCCAGTGGGGTGATTAAAGTGGATGTCGCGCCTGGTCAGACATTCGCGCTGCACGACGCGCAGCGTGCTCATGAAGTGCTGGAAAGCCGGGCCACGCAAGGATCGAGTTTGCTGATCCCGTGAGACTTCCCTCTTAAATAATTCAAGCAGCCAACACACCTGCGGTTTGAATTATGACGGGGAAAGAAAGAATTAGGGCTTCCCGCAGGAAGCCCTTTCTTTTTTAGTTCGGCTGTATGTAGGGTACAGCTCGATGAATTCGTTAACCACGCAATAGTGACAGATTTGATAATCAATTCCTATTTGGTTCTAAAGGCAATGTTGCAGGTTGTGACGTACCGCTCAATACCTTAGTAAAAGCGGCGGTTATTGCGCTGATACTGTGGGACTTTTGGCGCTTTTATCGCCTTAATCACCCACACCACGGCGACGGCCAGTAGCAGCCAGGGAAGCAGTTTAATCATCAACGCAAACATCCCACCGAGGAACATCACTGCCGTCGCCACCATCAGCGCGGCGAGGATGCCCAACAGTGATATGCCAGTGACCATCAGCATGATAAAAAAGCCAATCACAAAAAGTAGTTCCAGCATGACGCTCTCCCGAAATGAAATTCTCTCCATTGCATTACAAGAAACATGCCAAAATTAATGCATTGATTTATAACGAAAACGCCCCGCGATAAAACGCAGGGCGTGGTGAAATTGACTAACTTTTGGTGAGAACTTAACGCTTATCTGCGACCAGTTTCAGCGCATGTTCCAGAACGTTAATATCGGCCCCGGCTTTATGCGCATTTTCACTCAGATAACGACGCCACTGGCGTGCGCCTGGAATTCCCTGGAACAACCCAAGCATATGGCGGGTCACATGCCCCAGATACGTCCCCTGACTCAGCTCCCGCTCAATATAGGGATACATAGCGCGCACCACGGCGACAGGGTCAGCATCCGGAGTAGTCGCAGCAAAAATTTCACGGTCGACCGATGCCAGAATACCCGGGTTTTGATAGGCTTCCCGACCCACCATTACGCCGTCCATATATTGCAGATGCGTCTTTGCTTCTTCCAGTGATTTAATTCCACCGTTTATCGACATCGTCAGGTGCGGGAAATCACGCTTCAACTGATAAACACGGTCATAATCCAGCGGCGGGATCTCACGGTTTTCTTTCGGGCTTAACCCGGACAGCCAGGCCTTGCGGGCGTGTATGATAAACATCTCACACTCACCGTTACCGGAAACCGTATTGATGAAGTCACACAGGAATTCGTAGCTGTCCTGGTCATCAATGCCAATACGCGTTTTCACCGTCACCGGAATCGACACCACATCGCGCATCGCCTTCACACAATCAGCGACCAGTTGCGCATTCCCCATCAGGCAAGCGCCAAACATCCCGTTTTGTACGCGATCGGAAGGGCAGCCGACGTTGAGGTTAATCTCGTCATAGCCTCGTGCTTCAGCCAGCTTTGCGCACTGGGCCAGCGCGGCCGGATCGCTCCCACCTAGCTGAAGTGCAACCGGATGTTCTTCTTCGCTATACGCCAGGTAATCGCCTTTGCCATGAATAATTGCCCCGGTGGTCACCATCTCCGTATAGAGCAACGTCTGGCGGGACAGCAGGCGCAAAAAGTAACGGCAGTGTCTGTCCGTCCAGTCGAGCATCGGCGCGATAGAAAAACGATGAGCGGGAAAAGCGGTAGACTGAGATTCAGGCAGCATGGCGAATATTCAAGCATCCGGTTAAAAAAGGGGCGCTACTATAGCATAGACCGTTGCGATAGTGAGCCACATCGTCGTGGATAGCGCCCTTCGTTCGCGTAGATCGTCATTTCCGCCCAGGTTTTCCGTCGTGTGGACCAAAAAACTGTGGAGGATGGTCAACCCAGCGATCCTCACGTGTGACCGCGTAGACCGGATTGAGCGGATAGTAGATACGGTTATGCTTCTTGTTCGCCTCACCGACGACCAGCAGCCGCACCTCGTCACTGGTGTTGTTGATAAAAGTGTGGCACACGCCGGTTCCTGCCGGAAAACCGACGCTATCGCCGGGTTCCAGCTTCCATAAGTAACCATTTATCCAGGCTTCCGGGTAGCCTTCCAGCACGTAGATAAACTCTTCTTCATCGCTTTCAGCGTGTGGATAAGAAGTACGACGCCCCGGCGGCAGACGTTCGTGATGAATGCCTAATCGCCCTAACCCCAACCTGCGGGCCAACGGCGCGCCAATAGAAAATAGCTCATCGCTACCTGGATAGGTGGAGTCATCAGGCCCCTCAACTTCACGCCAGTGGCGAATACAATCGGGTCTTTTCATGTTAATTTTCCAGTGTTGCGATGCGTCAGGTATAGCACACAGCGGTGGATCTCGGCGTTTTAAGCAGAACATGATAAAGTAAGGGATTAACCTTCCACACAAATCGAGGCGCCAAATGGACAAAACCACCACGCAGGAGTTATTGGCTCAAGCTGAAAAACTCTGTGTGCAACGTAACGTGCGACTAACGCCACAACGCCTCGAAGTGCTGCGCCTGATGAGCCTGCAGGAAGGGGCGATCAGCGCCTATGATCTGCTTGATCTGCTGCGGGAAACCG
Source organism: Citrobacter sp. Awk 2 (assembly GCF_028069815.1). Taxonomy (NCBI): domain Bacteria; kingdom Pseudomonadati; phylum Pseudomonadota; class Gammaproteobacteria; order Enterobacterales; family Enterobacteriaceae; genus Citrobacter; species Citrobacter sp. Awk 2. The sequence continues at coordinate 21,672 of NZ_JANEWL010000020.1, read as the reverse complement.
AGCCGCAGGCCAAACCCCCTACCGTGTATCGTGCGCTTGATTTTCTGCTTGAACAAGGTTTTGTGCACAAAGTGGAATCCACCAACAGCTATGTGCTCTGTCATCTGTTCGATCAGCCAACCCATAGCTCGGCAATGTTTATTTGTGACCGCTGTGGCGTGGTAAAAGAAGAGTGTGCGGAAGGCGTGGAAGATATTATGCATACGCTGGCCGCTAAAATGGGATTTGCTCTGCGCCATAACGTGATTGAAGCCCACGGCCTGTGTCCGGCATGTGTGGAAGTGGAATCATGCCGCCATCCTGGCGATTGCCAGCATGACCATACCATTCAGGTGAAGAAGAAAGCCGGGCGGTAAATAAAAGAGCGTACATCCTTGTACTCTCAGGAGGGAGGGGTTAATTACCAGCGGTAATCGTTGCGTTTTTCCCAATCTTTAACTTCTTTCTCCGCCTGATCTTTCGCGTACCCGTATCGTTCCTGGACTTTACCTACCAGCTGGTCGCGTTTACCTTCAATGACCGTCATATCATCATCGGTCAGTTTGCCCCATTGCTCTTTCACTTTACCTTTGAACTGTTTCCAGTTACCGCTGACTTCGTCTTTATTCATCATCAAGTCCTCATCGTTAGGTTGTGAATAGCGAGAGTGCTGCGCCCGGATACATGCTGTTTTTGCTGGGCGTGATAATAAGTGTAGTCAGGGATTCTGGGTTTTATTTACTATTCAGAATTTTTAACCATAAGCATCAGGCAAACCAGGTGCCATTACGCCAGTGACGTCGCCAGATGAAGGCCAGTGAAAGCCCGCGCAGCGCGAGAAAAACGGTTAACGCCAGCCACAAGCCGTGGTTTCCAAGCCACGGTAAAGCCAGTAGCGTTAACGCGAAACCCGCGGCCGCAACGGCCATGCTGTTACGCATTTCCGCGGCTCGTGTTGCGCCAATGAACATCCCGTCCAGCAGATAACACCAGACGCCCACCAGCGGTAAAATCACCTGCCAGATGAGATAGCGATCGGCCAGAAGTTGGATCTGCGGCAATGAGGTCAATAGCGTAATGATCTGCTCGCCGAACAGGGCATAGACCAGGGAAAACAGGATCGCCACGATACCCGACTGCCGGCAAGCCGCCCGCCAGACATCCAGTAACTGGCTACCATCGCGTGCCCCATAGGCCTGGCCAGAGTGCGCTTCTACAGCATAGGCAAATCCGTCCAGCGCGTAGGCGGTGAACGTCAGCAGGGTCATCAGAACGGCATTAACCGCAATGATATCGCCCCCCAGACGCGCGCCCAGCACCGTGATAGCGCCAAAACAGAGTTGCAGCAGCAACGAGCGCAGCATGATGTCGCGGTTAAGCGCCAGTAAACGGCGGAAGTTGCCGCGCCACGCAAGCTTCAACATCGCCAGCGAAATTCCGCGTATATGCAGGACTTTACGTACCATCATCAGGCCGATCAGCAAAGTGGCATATTCGGCAATCACCGTCGCCAGCGCCGCGCCCTGCACGTTCATATGCAGGCCCATCACCAGCCACAAATCGAGCGCGATGTTAAGCACATTGCCAACAATCAGCAGGATAACCGGCGCGCGTGCATACTGGACGCCAAGCAGCCAGCCAAGCAGCACCAGATTTGCCAGCGAGGCGGGCGCGCTGAGCCAGCGGATTTCCAGGAACCTTCGGGCCTGCTCCAGCACCGCTTCACTACCTCCCACGATATGTAACGCCAGGCTGATAATCGGTGTACGAAACAGTGCGATAAGCAATCCGGCACCCAACGCCAGCATCAGCGGCTGAACCAGCGCGCGTGCCAGTGCCTGCGGATTTTTCGCGCCGAACGCCTGGGCTGTCAGACCGGTGGTACTCATGCGTAAAAACAGCAGCAGCATAAAGAGAAAACTGGTCGCTGTTGCGCCAACGGCAACGCCGCCAAGATAGACCGGGCTATCCAGATGACCAATCACCGCCGTGTCCACCAGCCCCAGCAGTGGAACAGTGATGTTGGAGAAAATCATCGGTAAGGCAAGGTGCCAAAGTGCTTTATCAGAGGAGGTAAAGAAAGGCATGGAAAGGAGCCTGAAAAGAAATTAACGCGTTTTTGTAGACCCGATAAGCGTAGCGTCATCGGGCAATTTGCCGGAGAGCGGCGTAAACGCCCTTTCCGGCCTACAGGAAATCAGCTGATCATTACAGCCATTCACCGTTACGAATCACGCCAACAGCCAACCCTTCAATAGTGAAGCTTTGCTCACGTAGATCAACGATGATTGGCTTAAACTCGCTGTTTTCTGGCAGAAGTTCAACCTTGTTGCCCTGCTTTTTCAGGCGCTTAACCGTGACTTCATCATCAATACGGGCAACAACAACCTGGCCGTTACGTACGTCCTGCGTTTTATGCACAGCCAGTAAATCGCCATCCATAATCCCGATATCTTTCATCGACATACCGCTGACGCGCAGCAGAAAATCGGCGTTCGGTTTGAACAGTGATGGATCAACCTGGTAATGGCCTTCTATGTGCTGCTGTGCCAGAAGTGGCTCACCGGCCGCGACACGACCAACAAGCGGTAAGCCTTCCTCTTCTTCCTGCAGCAGACGAATACCACGCGATGCGCCAGAAACGATTTCCAGCACACCTTTCCGCGCCAGCGCTTTCAGGTGTTCTTCAGCCGCGTTTGGGGAACGGAACCCCAAACGCTGCGCGATCTCCGCACGCGTCGGTGGCATACCTGTCTGGCTGATGTGATCTCTAATGAGATCAAACACCTCTTGCTGCCTGGCCGTTAACGCTTTCATTCCGCCCCCTGGGTGTATATACAGTTATGCTGTGAGTATATACAGCTAAAGGCGAATTTGGAACCGCAAACTGCACAAAAAACAGGAGATTTATGAAGTTGTGGAATCTTTATCGCAAATGCGACCACAACAGGATGCCCCAGGTGATCAGAGCGACGAAAATAGAAAGCAATACCGCAGCCGATCCCATATCTTTCGCCCGGCCAGAAAGCTCGTGATACTCAGAACCAACTCGGTCGACAACCGCCTCAATGGCGCTGTTCAGAATTTCAACGATCATCACCAGCATCACCGAACCAATCAGCAGTACGCGGGTAATTGCGTCAACGTCCAGCCAGCAGGCAATGGCTACCCCCAACAGTACGGCAACGCTTTCCTGACGGAATGCCGCCTCATTGATCCATGCGGCGCGGAAACCTTGCCAGGAATAGCCTGCTGCTTTGATAATCCGGGTGAATCCAGTGGTATTATTGGCCATCAAAAGAACCTTTTTACATTATTAGCGTTAGTATTATTGTCTCGTTACCCTGTTTGTTTCAGGGCATAAGCAAAGCTGCGCGAAGTATGACGGGATACCACAGAAATTCACTAAACTTTCTGATATCCTTGCAGCGCATTTGCATTATTAACCAGAGGCTTTACATCGTTTATGTCCGGCTGGCCACGAATTTACTACAAATTACTGAATTTACCATTAAGCATCCTGGTAAAAAGCAAGTCTATCCCGGCGGAACCCGCCCCGGAATTGGGACTCGATACCTCTCGTCCCATTATGTACGTCTTACCGTACAACTCAAAAGCTGACTTGCTGACACTGCGTGCCCAATGTCTGGTGCACGACCTCCCCGATCCCCTGGAACCGCTGGAGATAGACGGGACTTTGCTGCCGCGCTACGTGTTTATACACGGCGGCCCGCGTGTATTCACCTATTACACGCCAAAAGAAGAGTCCATCAAACTGTTCCATAACTATCTCGATCTGCATCGCAGCAACCCCGATTTGGATGTGCAGATGGTGCCGGTATCGGTGATGTTTGGCCGAGCCCCAGGGCGCGAGAAAGGCGAGGTCAACCCACCACTGCGCATGCTGAATGGCGTGCAGAAATTCTTTGCCGTCTCCTGGCTGGGGCGCGACAGTTTTGTCCGCTTCTCACCTTCCGTCTCCCTGCGCCGCATGGCAGACGAACACGGCACAGATAAAACCATCGCACAGAAACTGGCACGCGTGGCGCGTATGCACTTTGCCCGCCAGCGCTTAGCCGCGGTTGGCCCTCGCCTCCCTGCCCGCCAGGATCTGTTTAATAAACTGCTGGCCTCAAAAGCCATCGCACGCGCGGTGGAAGATGAAGCACGCAGCAAAAAAATCTCCCATGAAAAGGCGCAGCAAAACGCTATCGCATTGATGGAAGAGATTGCCGCGAATTTCTCCTATGAGATGATCCGCCTGACGGACCGTATCCTGGGCTTTACCTGGAACCGTCTGTACCAGGGAATTAACGTTCACAATGCCGAGCGCGTACGCCAACTGGCGCACGACGGGCATGAAATCGTCTATGTACCGTGCCACCGCAGCCATATGGATTACATGCTGCTGTCGTATGTTCTGTACCATCAGGGGCTGGTTCCACCGCATATCGCTGCAGGGATCAACCTGAACTTCTGGCCGGCAGGTCCGATTTTCCGCCGTCTGGGCGCATTCTTTATTCGTCGTACGTTTAAAGGCAATAAGCTCTATTCCACCGTATTCCGCGAATATCTGGGCGAGTTGTTCAGCCGTGGTTACTCGGTTGAATACTTTGTCGAAGGTGGTCGCTCACGTACAGGCCGTCTGCTTGACCCGAAAACCGGCACGCTGTCGATGACCATCCAGGCGATGCTGCGCGGCGGTACACGTCCCATTACACTGGTGCCTATCTACATCGGCTACGAGCACGTGATGGAAGTGGGGACTTACGCAAAAGAGCTGCGTGGCGCGACCAAAGAAAAAGAGAGCCTGCCGCAAATGCTACGCGGTTTGAGCAAGCTACGTAATCTGGGTCAGGGCTACGTTAACTTTGGCGAACCTATGCCATTGATGACCTACCTGAATCAGCATGTGCCGGAGTGGCGCGAATCTATCGATCCTATCGAGTCTATTCGCCCGGCCTGGCTGACGCCGACGGTAAATAACATTGCCGCCGATCTGATGGTACGCATTAACAACGCAGGCGCGGCCAACGCCATGAACCTGTGTTGTACCGCGTTACTGGCTTCCCGTCAGCGTTCTCTGACCCGCGAGCAGCTCACCGAACAGCTCGATTGCTACCTGAGCCTGTTACGCAATGTGCCGTATGCTTCGGATACGACAGTACCGACACAAAGCGCCAGTGAACTGATCGACCACGCCTTGCAGATGAACAAGTTTGAGGTTGAGAAAGACACGATCGGTGACATCATCATTCTGCCGCGCGAGCAGGCGGTACTGATGACCTACTACCGCAACAACATTGCGCACATGCTGGTTCTGCCTTCGTTGATGGCCGCGATTGTGACTCAGCACCGTCGGATTTCACGCGCCGCATTGCAGCAGCATATTGAAGCGCTGTACCCGATGCTGAAAGCAGAGCTGTTCCTGCGTTGGGAGCGCGATGAGCTTGCCGGTGTGATTGACGAGCTGGCCAACGAAATGCAGCGTCAGGGTCTGATAACCCTGCAGAACGATGAGCTGCATATCAACCCGGTTCACTCTCGCACGCTGCAGCTGTTGGCTGCGGGCGCGCGTGAAACGCTACAGCGCTATGCCATTACCTTCTGGCTGCTGAGTGCGAACCCGTCCATCAACCGCAGTACACTGGAGAAAGAGAGCCGCACCGTGGCGCAACGTCTTTCCGTGCTGCACGGTATCAACGCGCCTGAGTTCTTCGATAAAGCCGTGTTCAGTTCCCTGGTGCTGACGCTGCGTGACGAGGGCTACATCAGCGATACCGGTGATGCCGAACCGGAAGAAACGATGAAGATCTATCAGATGCTGGCCGAGCTGGTCACATCCGATGTGCGTCTGACTATCGAGAGCGCAACGCAGGGCGAGTAAGCATAAAAAAACCGGTCAAAATGAAATGACCGGTTTTTATTTTGCAGGTTAAGCCAAACTCAAAGGTGCCAGTAGCTCATCGCCAGCCCCAAGAACAGCACCAGCCCCACATAGTTATTGTTCATAAACGCTTTAAAGCAGGCATCCCGTTCGCGATCGACAATCAGTTTCTGCTGATACACAAACAGCGCGCCCGCCACCAGCAGTGACCAGTAATAGCCCAGCCCCAACCCGTTTAACCAGCCCACCGTCGCCATCAGCGCCAAAACACCGACCTGCAGAATGCCAATAATCAGCTTATCGTTCTGACCGAACAGAATGGCGGTCGATTTAATGCCAATCTTCAGATCGTCATCACGGTCAACCATCGCATACTGGGTGTCATACGCCACCGCCCAGAGAATGTTGGCGAGGAACATCAGCCAGCAGCTCAGCGGTACAGATTCACTGACGGCGGCGAACGCCATGGGAATAGACCAGCCAAACGCCGCCCCCAGCACCACCTGCGGCAGGTGCGTATAGCGTTTCATGAAGGGATAAACCCACGCCAGTGCTAACGCCGCAACGGACAACAAAATCGTCATCGTGTTAAGAGTCAGAACCAGCAGGAAGGCGAGCAACACCAGCACAACAAACAGCGTTCGGGCCTCTTTCTCCGTGACTGCACCGCTCGGCAGCGGTCGGTTTGCGGTGCGTTTGACGTGTCCGTCAAATTTCCTGTCGGCATAATCATTCACCACGCATCCGGCAGCGCGCATCAGCCACACACCGGCGACAAACACCGCCAGTATCCACAATTGCGGTACGCCAGGGGTCGCTACCCACAGCGCCCACAGCGTCGGCCAGAGCAGCAGTAAGGCGCCAATTGGCTTATCCGTACGCATCAAGCGGTGAAACGCCAGCAGCTTATTCTGCGTCAGACTCCACTCCATCTTTATCTTCCTCTCAGTACAACGGCGATGCAGGCAAAAAAAGCTCGGTAAGCATCAGCGGCTTACCGCTCAGCCGCAGGCGGGAACGGCGTCCCCACAGCGCTGCATCACGGCCAATCTCAATAAAATCGCGGGTCAATGTCGATGATGTAAACAGATAGCGCCCGAGCGGGGTTTTCCCCAGATTTTGCAAAGCCAGTTCGGGGCCGCACAAGGTGGATTCCGGCACGACAGTCCGACCGGCAAGCCACGGCTCACCATCCGCGCATAACAGGATTTCCCGCAACCAATAGCGGGATTCTGCCGGCAACAGCGTCAACTCTTCAGTGACCTCATTTTGCCCAACGAATCCTTCTCGTATCAATGTTACGGTGACCTGTTTTCCCTGCTGCTCAAAACGTTTGGTCATGGAATCTTCCAGTAACAACCAGTCGAGCAATTGAGGGTCAAGCGACGGGATCGCATCAAAATAACGCAGAGCACGCAGTTGCGTTAACGCGGGGTGTGGCATGCCTTACTCTCCGATTCATAACCTGAGGGCATTGTATCGCAGAAAAGGCTTTGCGGGGTGAGCAAACACGATTAAGTGATCGGTAGGGCAACATAAGTGTAACAAGTAGCATCGAAGGATAAAAAAAGGTGCGCCAGGAGACGCACCAGTTGTTGCAAAATCAACAATGTGGGGAGATGGTTACCCCTTGCCTTTTACACTGCTGATAAAGGTGGAACGGGCAGATTTGGATCCCAGACGTTCAGCTTCATCAAGCAGCTTCAGCGCTTTATCAACATCACCTTTCGCCACGGCATCCTTAATCGCCTGGTTAAAATAGTTCTCAGTGTCATTCAGCACCGGTTCACTTTTCTTCACAGGTTGCGGTGCCGGCGCGGCTACCGCGGCAGCCGGAGCCGCATAGGCCACTGCAGGCGCTGCGGTATTACCCACCGTCACCGGACCCGGGCCAGAGGAACCAAATAACGGCCCAACCAGCACGCTGGAGGTGCTGTTAGTTTTCACCTGCAGTTTCACCAGACCATCGGTAGTATGGCGGGCAATCGGGTCCGGAATATCCGGAACAGCGTTGCCCACACCCTTGGCATACGCTTTCGCCGGGTCAAGCAGCGTGGTGGTCTGTTGGAGATCTTTATCAGTAGTAAAGACCAGAACATAAAGCTTCTGCTGTCCCAGCGCTGGCGTCAGACGCATCACGCCTTCCAGGCGATCCGCACTCATCACACCCGGAGCCTGGTAGGTAAAGTAACTGCTGGGGAAGAACGCAGATGGCGTCATGTTCTGATCAAGAATTAAGACGTTTGGCGCAAATACACTGGTTTGTTTGTTAACTTCACTGCTCAGCGTCAGGGTCAGTTCACCAATGTTGGCCGGTACGCTATAGGCGGCAACCGGGCCGCTAATACCGGCAATGTCCAAACGCTGCCCCGCTGTCGCCAACGGAGTTGACTGGGTTTTCGATTGGTCGACTGGCGTCCAGGCCAGCTGTTGCAACGCAGCCGTCGGAATCGACGGTGCAGCGGCGGTGTCCTGCGGAACGATATTCACATCGGCCAGGCTGATTCCAGGGACGCTGGCAAATAACCCTGCCGATAAACAAAGGGCAACGAGACTTTTCTTCATTTTCATTGTTATCACCTCAGATAGCATGGGTTCAGCGGTGGCCAGGCAATAGCGCGCTAAACCGTAAGTAAGAGGGGCTTACGCCCCTCTTTAGGTCATTACGTCAGGTTAATGCTGGATTACCACCAGATTTCCATCTGGGCACCGAAGGACCACTCATCATTGTCGCCACGGCTGTAGGTTTTCGCACTGGTATCTTTGTAAGCGATACCGTTGTCATAACCCCATTTTTCATCCCATTTCGCATAGGTTGCGAAGACACGGATTGCCGGACGAGACCAGATGCTGTCGCCTGCCTGCCACTGTTGCGCCAGGGTGATTTTGTACTGATTGTTGGTGTCATCAGTTTTCTGAGACTTAACGTTGTCGTAACCGATTTCCATCAGGGTGCTCATGATCGGCGTCCATTTGAACATCGGACGTACACCCACGGTGTACCAGGTTGTACCGTTATTATCATCACGGTCGATATCCTGATACATACCGACGTACATCAGGTCCCAACGCTCGCCGAGAGAAATAGCACCGTGGTCGAGAATACGTACCAAACTGCCATTGTTATTGATATTACCGTTGACTACACCGATTTCGGTGTCTTTGTTGTAGTCATTACCGGTATAAGACCCCTGCGGAATACCTTTACCTTGGGTCGTCATCGCGTCGGTTGCGTACTGGACTACAAACTTGTTATAGCCCTTCAGCATGCTCTGGGTATGTTCAGCAGTGAACATCCAACCATCTTTCGTTGCGCCATCAGCATAGCTGTAGCCGTCTGTTTTATTTGCACGACCATAGTCAACACCCAGTTCCAGCATGCCGTCCGGGTTAATTTCCATTTGTGCTAAACGGACGTCGAATACGTCGTTAGCAGTATCTTTAAAGTCGTGATAGGTATTGTTGCTGGTGAAAATGTAAGAACCGCCCGCTTCCTGAGAACGGGTTGCGGCCAGAGACAGCTTACCAAAGCCCAGATCGATGTTTTCAATACCGGCACCAGGACCAGAGATATCCCAGTAGTAGAAGTCAATCATATGGACGTCATGACGCTGATAGAAGCGCTTACCGGCCCAGATGGTGGAACCCGGCAACCATTCAATCAGGTTTTTACCCTGCACGTTCGCTTCACGGAAAGCAGGATCGGTCGCTTCCCAGTCATTCTGCTGAGATACAGAGTAGGCAACGTTAGTGTCGAAGTAGAAGCTCTTGTCGCCCTCTTTCCACACTTCCTGTCCCAGTTTTAATTCCGCATAGGTTTCACATTCGTTACCGAGACGGTATTTACTTTGGGCACCGGTTGCCTGGAAACATTGTTGTTCGCCGCCACTACCCGTCCAGCCGATACCGGAACGAGCATAACCATGGAAATCTACAGCCATTGCCTGAACAGACATAATGCCTGCTGCCACAGCAACCGCCAGAGGGAGTTTGCGCAGAGTAATCATCGTTCTATCTCCTGAGATCATTGCTTTTCTTTAAACGCTGCCACCTTCTGCAACTACGAATGGTTTTGCGTTTCGTTTTTTTATGGGGACCTTAAACGCCCGGCTCCTGATGCAACCGACGACATGCAGTGCCATCCTCACGGAACAGATGGCAACGCTCTGGCGGCAGGCCGATAGCGAATGTGGCACCCTCTTCTACCAACACCACGTCGTTCTGGCGGTAAACCAGGTTCTGACGGATGGCGGGGATCTGGATATGGATTTGAGTTTCGTGACCCAACTGCTCGACTACCTGTACTTCACCTTCGAGGGTGACATCAGCAATATCGCTGGGCAGCAGATGTTCCGGGCGGATACCTAAAGACATATTGGCGCCGACCTGCACCGCACGGCTTTCCACTGGTAGCCATATTTGCTGGCGGTTAGGCAGCTCAACCTGAACTTGATCGATCGCCGTTGCTGTCACTTTCACCGGCAGGAAGTTCATCTTTGGCGAACCAATAAACCCGGCAACAAAGCGGTCAGCCGGGTAGTGGTACAGCTCGAGGGGTTTACCAACCTGCGCGACGCGGCCGGCATCCAGCACCACAATTTTGTCGGCCAGGGTCATCGCTTCGACCTGATCGTGGGTGACGTAAATCATCGTGCGACCAAGACGCTTATGCAGGCGGGAGATTTCGATGCGCATCTGGACGCGCAGTGCGGCATCGAGGTTTGACAGCGGTTCGTCCAACAGAAAGACACGCGGCTCTGCAACCAACGTACGGCCAATTGCCACACGCTGACGTTGCCCACCGGAGAGCGCTTTGGGTTTGCGCTCCAGCAGATGGGCCAGTTGCAGCACCTCCGCAACCTGATTAACACGCTGGTTCATCACCTCTTTTTTCGCGCCAGCGAGTTTGAGGCCGAATGACATGTTTTCGGCGACGGACAAATGGGGATACAGCGCATAGGACTGGAAGACCATCCCCACACCACGTTCGGCGGGTGGAATGTCGTTCATCCGGGTCTCCCCGATAAACAAATCACCACTGGTAATGGTCTCAAGTCCGGCGATCATACGCAGCAAGGTTGACTTACCACAGCCTGACGGTCCGACAAACACCACGAATTCCCCTTCGTGAATGTCGAGATTGATATCTTTCGATACCACCACGTCACCCCAGGCTTTCGTTACATTTCGCAGCTGTACGCTCGCCATGCCCTTCTCCCTTCGTTACAACCTGTCATCGACAGCAACATTCATTGATGGATTGACTATGCGTTATCCCTTAACGGCGTGAATCCTCCACCCCCCAGCTTTTTTATGGGGGAGGAGGCGGGAGGATGAGAGAGCAGCGTCTGAGACCCTGGCTACCTGCCTCAGAGGAATTTCGTGATGCAGCCTGCAAAAATCAGTGGGTTTTTATGTGCGCCAGTACGCATTACTCACATTTATGTAACACAGATCACATAAAGAACGGGTGGGGCGTAGGGGTAAGGAGGATGGAAAGAGGTTGTCGTATAAAGAAACTAGTAACCGTTAAGCCACCTCTGCAAAATCACCAAACAGGATGGGAACTATGAAAATCAAAACTGGCGCACGCATCCTCGCATTGTCCGCATTGACGACGATGATGTTCTCCGCCTCGGCTCTCGCCAAGATTGAAGAAGGTAAGCTGGTTATCTGGATTAACGGCGATAAAGGCTACAACGGCCTCGCTGAAGTGGGCAAAAAATTCGAGAAAGACACGGGTATCAAAGTCACCATTGAGCACCCTGACAAGCTGGAAGAAAAATTCCCGCAGGTTGCCGCGACCGGTGATGGCCCGGACATCATCTTCTGGGCGCATGACCGTTTTGGTGGTTACGCACAGTCTGGCCTGCTGGCTGAAATCACGCCGGACAAAGCGTTCCAGGACAAACTCTATCCGTTCACCTGGGATGCCGTACGCTATAACGGCAAGCTGATTGCCTACCCAATCGCGGTTGAAGCACTGTCACTGATTTATAACAAAGACCTCGTTCCGAACCCGCCAAAAACCTGGGAAGAGATCCCTGCGCTGGATAAAGAGCTGAAGGCGAAAGGTAAATCTGCACTGATGTTCAACCTGCAAGAACCGTACTTCACCTGGCCGCTGATTGCTGCCGACGGTGGTTACGCATTCAAGTTTGAAAACGGTAAGTACGATGTGAAAGACGTCGGCGTGGATAACGCTGGCGCGAAAGCCGGTCTGACCTTCCTGGTTGATCTCATCAAGAACAAACACATGAACGCGGATACCGACTACTCCATCGCCGAAGCGGCCTTTAACAAAGGCGATACCGCGATGACCATTAACGGCCCGTGGGCATGGTCGAACATCGACAAGAGCAAAATCAACTACGGCGTAACGCTGCTGCCAACCTTCAAAGGCAAAGCGTCTAAACCGTTTGTTGGGGTACTGAGCGCCGGTATTAACGCCGCCAGCCCGAACAAAGAACTGGCGAAAGAGTTCCTCGAAAACTACCTGCTGACCGATCAGGGTCTGGATGAAGTGAACAAGGACAAACCGTTGGGTGCCGTTGCGCTGAAATCCTTCCAGGATCAATTAGCAAAAGATCCACGCATCGCTGCCACCATGGATAACGCCCAGAAAGGCGAAATCATGCCGAACATCCCGCAGATGTCAGCGTTCTGGTACGCCGTTCGTACCGCAGTGATCAACGCAGCCAGCGGTCGTCAGACTGTTGATGCTGCACTGAAAGACGCACAGGGTCGTATCACCAAGTAGTGCTGTAGCACACGTGCCGGGTGGCGGCATAAATGCCTTATCCGGCCTACAACTCACCGTAGGCCGGATAAGCGCAGCGCCATCAGGCACTTTTGCCGACAGATGTTCAATGTTGTAGAGGAAGATCCCCATGGATGTCATTAAAAAGAAACACTGGTGGCAAAGCGACACGCTGAAATGGTCAGTGATGGGTCTGCTTGGGCTACTGGTCGGTTACCTTGTTGTTTTGATGTACGCTCAGGGGGAGTACCTGTTTGCCATCATGACGCTGATTTTAAGCTCTGCTGGCCTGTATATTTTCGCTAACCGTAAAGCCTATGCCTGGCGCTATGTTTATCCTGGTGTCGCGGGGATGGGGCTGTTTGTTCTGTTTCCGTTGGTTTGCACCATTGCCATTGCCTTTACCAACTACAGCAGCACTAACCAGCTGACCTTTGAACGCGCTCAACAAGTCCTGATGGAGCGTTCATATCAGGCGGGCAAAACCTATAATTTCGGCTTGTACCCGGCGGGTGATGAGTGGCAACTGGCCCTTACCGACGGTGAAACAGGAAAAAATTACGTTTCCGATGCCTTTAAATTTGGCGGCGAGCAGAAACTGCAACTGAAGGACGCTGATACACTGCCAACTGGCGAACGCGCGACGCTGCGTATTATCACCCAAAATCGTCAGGCGCTGACGCAGTTAACGGCCATTCTGCCGGATGACAGCAAAGTTATCATGAGTTCGCTGCGTCAGTTCTCCGGCACACAGCCGCTCTATACGCTCGCTGATGACGGTACGCTCACCAATAACCAGAGCGGCGTAAAATACCGGGCCAACAACGATGTTGGTTACTATCAGGCAATTAACGCTGACGGGAGTTGGGGTACAGAAAAACTCAGTCCAGGCTATACCGTCGCTATTGGGTGGGACAACTTCACCCGCGTCTTTACTGATGAAGGCATCCAGAAGCCATTCTTCGCCATCTTCGTCTGGACAGTGGTGTTCTCAGTCCTGACGGTAATCCTCACCGTTGCGGTAGGGATGGTTCTGGCCTGTCTGGTGCAGTGGGAATCCCTGAAAGGCAAAGCGATTTACCGCGTCCTGCTTATCCTGCCCTACGCCGTACCGTCGTTTATCTCGATTCTGATTTTCAAAGGATTGTTCAACCAAAGTTTTGGTGAAATCAACATGATGCTGAGCACACTGTTTGGCATCAAACCGGCCTGGTTCAGCGACCCAACCACCGCGCGCTCGATGATTATCATCGTCAACACCTGGCTCGGCTATCCGTACATGATGATCCTGTGCATGGGTCTGCTGAAGGCGATTCCTGATGACCTGTATGAAGCATCAGCAATGGATGGCGCCGGTCCGTTCCAGAACTTCTTTAAGATTACGCTTCCGCTGCTGATTAAGCCGCTAACGCCGCTGATGATTGCCAGCTTTGCCTTTAACTTTAACAACTTCGTGCTGATTCAACTGTTGACCAACGGTGGCCCGGACCGACTTGGCACCACCACGCCTGCCGGTTATACCGACCTGCTCGTGAGCTACACCTACCGTATCGCCTTTGAAGGCGGCGGCGGTCAGGACTTCGGTCTGGCGGCGGCGATTGCCACGCTGATCTTCCTGCTGGTAGGCGCACTGGCGATCGTGAACCTGAAAGCCACACGTATGAAGTTTGATTAAGGGAGACAACGAACATGGCTATGGTACAACCCAAATCTCAGAAACTGCGTCTCTTAACAACACACCTGCTGCTGCTGATTTTTATCGCGGCGATCATGTTCCCGCTGCTGATGGTTATCGCTATCTCGCTGCGCGAAGGTAACTTCGCCACTGGCAGTCTGATCCCGGAAAACATCTCCTGGGAGCACTGGAAACTGGCGCTGGGCTTTAGCGTAGAGCACGCGGATGGTCGTGTGACGCCACCACCTTTCCCGGTGCTGTTGTGGCTGTGGAACTCAGTGAAGGTGGCCACCATTACTGCGATCGGTATTGTGACGCTCTCCACCACTTGTGCTTATGCCTTTGCCCGCATGCGTTTCCCGGGCAAAGCAACGCTGCTGAAAGGGATGCTGATTTTCCAGATGTTCCCGGCGGTACTGTCCCTGGTGGCGTTATACGCGTTGTTTGACCGTCTGGGCCAATATATTCCGTTTATCGGTCTCAACACCCATGGTGGTGTGATCTTCGCTTATCTTGGCGGCATCGCACTGCATGTGTGGACGATTAAAGGCTATTTCGAAACCATTGATGGTTCGCTGGAAGAAGCGGCCGCGTTGGATGGCGCAACGCCGTGGCAGGCTTTCCGCCTGGTGCTGTTGCCGCTCTCGGTACCGATTCTGGCGGTCGTGTTTATTCTGTCATTCATTGCCGCCATTACTGAAGTCCCGGTCGCATCACTGCTGCTGCGTGATGTGAACAGCTACACCCTTGCGGTAGGCATGCAGCAGTACCTCAATCCACAGAACTATTTGTGGGGCGACTTTGCCGCCGCAGCTGTACTTTCCGCCATTCCGATCACGCTGGTATTCCTGTTGGCACAGCGCTGGCTGGTCAACGGCCTGACCGCGGGTGGTGTGAAAGGTTAAGTTTCATCAAAGTAGTTGTGTTACCCCGCCCGGCAACGGGCAATGCCACTGCAACCCTCAACTTATGTTATCCCAACCTGTGACTGTTATTCGGCGCTCTACGGAGCGCCCTTTTTTTATGTTATTTTGCATTGCCGTTATGATTATTTCCTTTCGTGCTCTCCATCACTGCAATTCAATTCTCCACCTGACTGGCAACATATTAAACAGAGCTAAGATCACAGAAAAGACAAAACGTAATTGCAATGTAAAAAATGATAATTGTCTTCCCTGCCTGTTAAATCCACCATCTCCAATACTGATAAAAAGAGCTGTATCGTCTAAGGCAGGTCTGAATGAATACCCAATATAATTCCAGCTATATATTTTCGATTACGCTAGTTGCTACATTAGGAGGTCTATTATTTGGTTATGACACTGCGGTCATATCCGGTACGGTAGAGTCCTTAAATACTGTTTTTGTTGCCCCACAAAACCTCGGTGAATCCGCCGCTAACTCGCTGTTAGGTTTCTGTGTTGCCAGTGCACTGATTGGCTGCATCATCGGCGGCGCGCTTGGCGGGTATTGCAGTAACCGCTTTGGTCGCCGGGATTCGCTGAAAATCGCTGCGCTGTTATTTTTTATTTCCGGCATCGGTTCCGCATGGCCAGAATTAGGTTTTACCACCATTAACCCCGATAATGCTGTACCTGTTTATTTAGCAGGGTATGTCCCCGAATTCGTTATTTATCGCATCATCGGTGGTATTGGCGTAGGTTTAGCTTCCATGCTTTCACCTATGTATATTGCTGAGCTGGCTCCGGCACATATTCGTGGAAAACTGGTTTCCTTTAACCAATTCGCGATTATTTTTGGCCAGTTACTGGTGTACTGCGTTAACTATTTTATTGCCCGTTCTGGCGATGCCAACTGGCTGAATACCGATGGCTGGCGATATATGTTTGCCTCCGAAAGTATCCCCGCCCTGCTGTTTTTACTGCTGCTGTATACCGTACCAGAAAGCCCACGTTGGCTGATGGCGCGCGGCAGACATGAGCAGGCAGAAGGTATTCTGCGCAAAATTATGGGTAGCACACTCGCCACTCAGGCAATGCAGGAGATTAATCAGTCACTTGAGCATGGACGCAAAACCGGTGGTCGTCTGTTGATGTTTGGTGCAGGCGTGATCGTCATCGGCGTGATGTTATCCATCTTCCAGCAGTTTGTCGGCATCAATGTCGTGCTGTACTACGCACCGGAAGTCTTCAAAACGCTTGGAGCCAGCACCGATGTGGCGCTATTGCAGACCATTATTGTCGGTGTAATCAACCTCAGCTTCACCGTGTTGGCTATCATGACGGTGGACAAGTTTGGTCGTAAACCGCTGCAGATCATTGGCGCACTCGGCATGGCAATTGGGATGTTCAGCCTCGGCACTGCATTTTATACGCAGGCTTCCGGCCTGGTGGCGCTGCTGTCGATGCTGTTTTATGTCGCAGCATTCGCTATGTCCTGGGGACCGGTGTGTTGGGTGTTGCTGGCAGAAATCTTCCCCAATGCGATTCGCGGTAAAGCACTCGCCATTGCGGTCGCAGCCCAGTGGCTGGCGAACTACTTCGTCTCCTGGACCTTCCCGATGATGGACAAAAACTCCTGGCTGGTTTCCCATTTCCACAACGGTTTCTCCTACTGGATTTACGGTTGTATGGGCATTCTGGCGGCGCTGTTCATGTGGAAGTTCGTACCGGAAACCAAAGGTAAAACACTGGAAGAACTTGAAGAACTGTGGGAACCCACAGCAGAGAAAGCCAAACCCGTCTCTGCACAATAAGACTGACCTGCAACACGCCGCCCCAACGGCGTGTTGTTTTTTACTCTCGCTTCAACCGCTTCGAGTTGCACAGCCACAGGGTGATCACCAGCAGCAGGATCGCCGCAGAGTAGATCAGCACATCCATGGGTGCTTTATGATCGACAATGATCAACCGCACAATCGCAGTGATCCCGATATAGACAAAGTAGCGCAGCGGAAAGTGAAACCCTGACTGAAAATACTTCACAATCAGCGCGATAAATTCAAAGTACAGAAAGTAAACCACCAGTCCTTCCACCAGCTCATATTTGCTGGTTTGTTCCGGCGCGAACAACACATCTGCCAGATGCAGCGTTTCTTTCCCGAGGAATACGACCAGGATCAGGCCCAGACTCAGCAGCCCCAGATTCAGCACGGTCTGCAAGATGGTGGAGATAAACTCCACGCGCGGACGAGATAGCGACGTCATAACAGCACCTCTTACTCAGTGGCGAGGTTCCTGTATAACGCAAAAATGTGACAGAGATCTACATTTTTTGTTTAGATTTTGTTCGCACAACGGTTCTTGCCGGATGGCGGCTTTGCCATATTCGGCCTGCCGTAGGCCCGGTAAGCGTAGCGCCACCGGGCGATCAACATTCACATCAACGGAAGTTCTCACTCCTGTCACTGGTCATATCGTACAAACCAAACTTACGCCCAAGCTGCTGACCACCATCACGCGTTAACGGTGTCCAGCCTATCGCTGCACGGCTGCGGGTTGGACCAGAGGAGAAAAGATCCAGCGGCACGGAAACGTACACCCCTTTGGTGAAATCCCCCTCTCCGTACTCGTCCGGCGATGCATTCGTGATAGTCGCATAGCCGCCAACTATCACACCGCTATCGAAGCGTTTCGCAATTTCCAGCGTGCCGCCTTTATCACCCGCCAGATACTGCCCCACGCTGGCTTTCACCAGAACATCCTGAGCAAACGAAGGATTCCAGTACGCCGTCAAATGCCCGGTCTTCACGCTGTAGTCGGTGAACTTCATCATGTCCTGTGCGCTACGCCAGTCACGCTGTTTCACGTAGTTGGCGTCAATGCCAAACGCCCAGTTGCTATCCAGCGGACGATACAATACTTCCGCGCCCGCCCCGCCGTACATGGTTTCCAGATAACCGCCGTAAACCTGTCCATAGAATCCGTTTCCAAGTGACTGGAAGTAATTGGCCTGCAGGTTATTCACGTAGACGTCGTTCTGTACATACTCACGCACATGGGTACGCACCCGCGGTAAATGCGAATCCTGCGGTGGGTTAGTGTAGTTAAACTTGTCGTAGTTATTGGCGAGGTTGGCAAACAGGCTACCGGTGGTCAGCAGGTGATCCGTGACCCACAGATCCGCCGTTCCCATCACGCCCAGTTGATACATATAGAAGTTTTCCGGGCCACCCACCGACTGGTTAAGTACCGGATCGATGTGAAAATCGAAACGTGATTTGTCGATATACCAGCCCTGCTCGGTAGTATTCGGCACCACGGGCTCAACGCGTTTTTGCGCCAGTTGAGTTTCATGACCCAGCGGCTCGCCTTCCAGATGGCGCTTGAGGCTGGAAACCTCCGTTTCGGTCGTCACCTGCGGTAAGTTCAGGCGATTTTCCGTAATGCGGATCGTGCGGATCCCGTCAGGGAGATCGTTCATCACGATCCGGTTGGCGCGTTCGATCCCTTCACGCGAATCACGGTATTTCACCTGTTCACCGGTGACGTATAGCGTATCGCCCTGCACCTGAATTTTAGGGTCTGCCAGCCCAGCGTTATATTTCAGCAACGTTAGCTGATTCGCCACCACAGAATGTTGCAGGATGGCATCCTGGGGCTGGGGCTGATATTTCGGGCGGGCATTGTCATTATACGCGGGCCGCAGATCGTTAAAGTTGGTACGCAGCGTGAAGCCAAACATAACAGTGTTGCCACGTTCGTAGCTGAGGTTAACGTCGGCCCAATCGGTGACGCGATAAATAGCGCCGACGTTAAACTTGCTCTTCTGATCCAGCTTACCCGCAAAATCCTGCTGATAATTATTGCCTTCATACTCCAGCTTCAAACGCAGCGGCTGCCAGGGGGTTTGATATTCCACACCGCCAAACAACGATGCCGGACCATGGAACATCTGACTACCATCGATAGAACCCGCCTGTTTGTAGCTATTGTCGCGATAACAGAATTTATCGCTGTAGGAACACAGCGGGTTGCTGACGTTGCCGCTGGTCCCCAGGTAGCCCCAGCCAAGACCCAGTGAGAAATCAAACGGTCCCCAGGCTTTACTCGCCACAATGTACTCCGCATCAAACAGACCGGTTCCACCAATATCCCGTGCACCAACCGCGACCTGCGGCATCCAGTAACTCTCTTCCCACAACCGCAGTTTGAGGTCAAACGCCTTATCCTTGTATGTCTGATCGCCAGAAAACGACTCTACACTGCTGTACTTTTTGGTGCGAACATCGGTATAACGCAGCGTGGTTTCCAGCCAGGGGAAAAGCTGCACCGACCCTGAGTAGTAACGGTATTGATCGTTATCGCGGTAGTTGAGGCTCATTTCGCCCTCACGCGCCATCCGCGCAGTCGGGGTTTGCAGCAGCCCCACGCCGCCAAAATCGGACTGTGATGGTCCAACAGGTGCAGGCCAGGTTTCACCGTGGCAGGCAACGCTCACGCCCAGCGCCAACAGGCTGAGCAGATAAGTTTTTCTCATTATTCAGGGATCCGCTGAGTCAGAGTGCGAAGAACATCGGCATTGATTTCATCCGGAACGTTGCTCCAGACGGCTTCGGAAAGTCCGACAAAAATGATGCTGCCGGGCATCGGCTCAACGTGGCGTTTGTTCCAGTAAGCCACCGGCGCTTTCTGCATATGTCCGTCGGGATAGACCACCCACGCATAGCTGCGATCTGCACCGCTGAGCCGATGTTGTTCAGCGAGATAACTGGCCACATCACGGCCGGGCATAAACGGTTGTTTACCCGGACGACTTAGTAAGCCAAATAGCGTTATCTCCGTTGGCTGTGGACCAACCCACAGCGAGTAATTGCCCTGCAACGGCGGGTTGCCTCGTTCGCTGACGCGCACAACATCCGGGTCGAGGTTAATCTTCTGTCTGCCGGTTATCTTCACTGCCTGAATCTGCTGGCGTAGCGCGTTAATCGCTGCAGCATCCTCACCACTTTCCTCTGCACTCAGCACTGCCAGGCGCGCCAGTAATGCCTGCTGCTGGCGTTGTGCCGAGATAGTGGCTTGCGCTTCACCGAGAACCGCTGCCGGCCACCAGCTGTTGCTTAATCGTGGCTGCCCCACCAGGTCGATCAGATGTTCAGCACCGGTCAACATCTGCGGTTCTGAGTGGCCTGCGATCATCACTTTTACGTCACCTGCGGCAAAAACAGATGACATACTCAGACTGACGAGCAACGCGGTAATTGTCCGTTTCATCATGGTTTTGCCGCCTTAATCAGCGTGGTTTTCACCAGGAAGAAATGTGCACCCAGATACTGCTCTGACTGACGGATTTGCCCTTCATTGTCGATCCAGTAGCGGTTATGCCAGTGCGCCTGATCGGTCGTCACCTCTTCGTCCAGCACCCGAACCGCGGTCTCTTCGCTGCCCACGCTGATGCTATCAGGGCCATCCCATTTGAAAATCGAGTGGGCAGTGGCGTAACGGACCTGTTGATGCTCAGTCCAGCCCATCGTTCGGGTCCACGTTGCGCCATCGACTATCTGATTGGGCTTGATCAGTGGATCCGCCGCCAGATTATTCACCTCGATCAGGTTGTCGCCACCGAGTTGCGTTTTCACCAGTCGCCCATGCTGCGTTACGAGAATGGCCCGATCCTGAGTCACCCATTTCTGCTGCCCGTTTTCGGTAAAAGCGAGCACGACAAACAGCCGGGGACCACCGTTGAGCTGCATATACTGGCTGGCGTAGGGCATATTGTGGATATCATCATCCGTCATCAGAACGCCAGGTGACCCAAACACACTCTCCCACAGCGAATGACCCAGCCCTTCGGTGGTAGCTGAACACGCTTGTAATAACAGGCAAACCAATATCAGCGCTGGTCGCTTCACGACGCTTCTCCGCATTATTGCCGGGTGATGCTATGTTTACCCCGGCCTACAAATCCCACAGGCTTATGGCAATCCAAAATAACCACACCGAAGTGTGGTTATGGTTAAACGTACCGGTATTACTGGGTACTGGTGGTTGTGGTGGTGGTGGTTCCGGTATTAGAACCATCGCCACCACCGGTTGCCGCCAGGGCGACCCCCACCGCAGAACTTACGGTGCTCACGCTGGTTGCGGAGGAACTTCCTGCCGAAACCGACGCTGCTGCCGACCCTGCGGCCTCCCCCACCTGAACGGGGGCGGCATAAACAGAGGTCGCCGCAAGCGCAGATATAGCCCACAGGCCATACAGAACTTTTTTCATCACAAATTCCCTTCATTGCATGAATGGAGATTTACCCAAAAGAATTTCAGGCGAGATCGAGTATACACAACCAAAGTATGCAAATTAGACCGGCCGGATATTTAGGATAATTAGATGGCAAGAAATGAAATTATTATCCACTTATAACAAAGTTAAATTAATCAATCAGTTAAAATATATAAATAAAAAACACAATAC